>JAVERU010000020.1:0-31599 GCA_034006965.1 Tenuifilaceae bacterium | reverse complement strand
ACCTACACGCTCACCTACACCGCAAGCGTAGGGGGCAGCATTACCGGAACCCCAACCCAAACCGTGAACCACGGCGAGGATGGAACTCCTGTAACGGCTGTGCCCGATGACGGATACCACTTCGTGAAGTGGAGCGATGGGCTAACCTCCGCCACCCGCACCGACGCCAACGTAACGGCTAACCTTACCGCGGAGGCGGAGTTTGCCATCAACACCTACACGCTCACCTACACCGCAAGCGTAGGGGGCAGCATTACCGGAACCCCAACCCAAACCGTGAACCACGGCGAGGATGGAACTCCTGTAACGGCTGTGCCCGATGACGGATACCACTTCGTGAAGTGGAGCGACAATGCTACGGAGAATCCAAGAACCGACAGGAATGTTGTGGCCAATATAACGGTTAACGCAGAATTTGACCTTAGCAGCTACTCAGTGACATTTGCTGTAACGAATGCTGAGGGCAATCCGGTTGAAGGTGCCGAAATTAGCATTGACAGTGAAGTTATTACCACCAACTCCAACGGAGAGGCTAGCACTAGCTTGACTAACGGTAGCTACAGCTATAGCGTAACAGCCTCTGGCTATGAGGAGCACAGCGGAAGCTTTAGCGTTAGTGGTGAGGATAAGAGTATCGACATTACGCTGATCGCCGTTGGCAATAGCGTTGAGATGCTGTCGGATGTTGAGGTGTATCCAAACCCCTTTGACCAAAAAATTGTGATTAAGGGCATAGAGGGCGTTCAGCGTATTGCAATTAGCAATGTTGCGGGGCAGCTTATAAAAAATATCAAAATAACTAATGAAACAGAGATTACAATTGGTACAGGTAATATGAGCGCAGGCACATACATAGTAACCCTATACTATACCAACGGTGATGTGAAGAACAGAAAGATTGTTAAGGTAAACTAACCTATATTACATTGTTGCGAAAAGGGCGAGAGGTTTTCTCGCCCTTTTTGATTGTTTTGGTACTCACGGGGTGACTCTCTTCGGTGGTTGAGCCTGTCGAAACCACCAACAAAACGTGTCACCAACAAAGCAAAACAACGGTGGTTGAGCTTGTCAAAACCACCATCATAGCTAATCCTAACTCATACTCTTCTTTACAACGCAACGCAATATACTACCAACAAAGCGAAACAACGGTGCTTGAGCCTGTCGAAACCACCAACAAAACGTGTCACCAACAAAGCAAAACAACGGTGGTTGAGCCTGTCGAAACCACCAATATAGTTCGCAAAGTCTAGCCAAAAAAAAGATTAAACTCGCAAAAATCTCTACAGGTTAAGGTTTCAACGCCCACTCCACCGCCTTCTCGGCGTGTATTTTGGTTGTATTAAAGGTGGGGATATTTACATCGGCATCGGAAATAAGCAGAGGTATTTCGGTGCAACCCAGTATTACACCCTGAGCGCCTTGCGCTTCGAGCTTGCCAATTATTTCAACATACTTTTGGTGCGACTCAGGTTTTATCTGTCCCTGCACCAGCTCTCCATAAATTATGCTATGCACCGTGTTTCTATCCTCTTCATTAGGGACTATAACTTTCATCCCAAACTTCTCGCTAAGATACCCTTTGTAGAAATCGCGCTCCATGGTAAATTTTGTACCCAGCAGAGCAATGGTATCTAAGCCTTGCTTGGCTATCTCTTGTCCTGTTGCCTCGGCAATATGCAGGAATGGTACCGAAATGCTTTCGATAATTGCCTTTTCGCACAGGTGCATAGTGTTGGTGCAAAGCACAATAATATCGGCTCCTGCACGCTCGAGCCGCTGGGCAGCATCGGCCATTATAACATCAAGCTTAGCCCATCTATCCTCATGCTGTAGCTTCTGTATGGGGTCAAAGTCAACTGTGTACATAATATTCTGACAGGAGTGAAATCCGCCGAGCATTTCACGTACCTTACGGTTGGCCAACTCGTAGTACACCACCGACGACTCCCAGCTCATACCGCCAATAAATCCAATGGTTTTCATAGCTGTCTATTGATTTTTATTGAGTTATAGCATCATAATTACCGATTAGCCTTAAGCGTAGTTTTTGATTTTTAAATATCCCTTTATGGTTTGAACAAGATCAAAGGTATTAAAAAGAATTCATTGTTGTCCGGGGAAATTAATGCTACAAAATAAGATCCTTCACTCCACTGCGTTACGTTCAGGATGACAGTGCGTTATAAATTGAAGGGGAGAGGGGGGCTTGGTGGCGGCTTCGCCGCCACCAAGCCCCCCCTCTCCAAACATTATGAATAGCCTGTCATTTCGACCGCCTGCCTGAATGACGCAGTCAGGCAGGAAGGGAGACCACGAAGTAGCAGCGAAGCTAAATCTTTAAAAGGTTTACCGGACACTACTGAAAAGAATTAGTGGGTATGCTTTGTATCTTATCACAAATGATGTTATATTCCTAAGGACACATATTTAATCCCTACATTAGCATAAAAGTACCATTTATAATATCTTTGCTGGATGAAGAATATTTTCCGCATCGTACTGGCTGTATACTCAATCCTAATTATTGCTGTTTCCGTTGCGCCCTCGATGGGCGTTGGAAGTGTGGAGGTGAATAATATTGAGCTTCGTGCCGACTACATTCTTCACGCTCTGGCATTTGCTATTCTGCCAATATTTGCTTTTATTGCTTCGGGCTATAGCTGTTCTTCGAAACAGTGGTTCTTGTACCTTACAATAGCTACCCTGCTTGCCTTAGGCACCGAGTTTATTCAGATATTAACCCCCTCAAGAACATTTAACCCCTTCGATATTCTCTCCAACCTGTTTGGGTTATCTGTTGGGATACTCATTTCACGAATTTGGTGCCGCACTCGCCTGTAAGGAGGCCGGCCATAACCTTCATTTGGGTTGACCTCAAGTAAACTCTAAACAATTTATTTTCACTAAATTTGCGTCTGTTTTCAATTTATCAATAATATGGACAACAGTTTTATTAATCTCATTGAACAGAGTGTAAAGCAAAACTGGGATTGCCCTGCGTTTTCTGACTTTAAAGACATTACGCTTACTTATAGTGATGTAGCCCGAAAGATTGACAAGATACATACCATCTTCGAAAAAACTGGAATTGCAAAAGGCGATAAGATTGCACTTATTGGCCGCAACTCATCAAGCTGGGCGGTGGCCTTTTTGGCTTCCATCACCTATGGAGCTGTTATTGTTCCTATACTCCCCGACTTTAAAGCCGATAACATTCACCATATTGTAAATCACTCCGACTCGGTGGTTCTGTTTACCGGTGATCCTATTTGGGAAAACCTTGACGAATCGCAAATGCGACAGGTGAAGTGTATCATCTCCCTATCAAAATTTGATGTGCTGCATGAGAATACTCCCTTTTCGGTTAAAGAGATAAGAGAACAGGTTGACGACTTTTTTGAGAAGAAATACCCAGATGGCTTTACCCCCGAGAAGGTAAGCTACTTTCATGATACTGCGCCCAACGATGTGTGCGTGATTAACTACACCAGCGGTACAACGGGCTTTTCTAAAGGTGTTATGCTCCCGTACCGTAGCCTATGGAGCAATATGCTTTTTGCCAGTGAGGTTATCCCTCTAAGTGCTGGCGATAATGTGGTGTCCATATTACCCTTGGCTCACACCTATGGCGCAGCATTCGAGTTCCTTTTCGAGGTAACTAGGGGTTGCCATATCCATTTCTTAACACGAAATCCATCACCAAAAGTCATACTTGAGGCCTTTGATGCCATTAAGCCAAAGGTTGTGCTGGCTGTACCTTTAATTATTGAGAAGATTTACAAGAAGAATATCCTTGAAGCCCTTAAGCGTCCATCGCTAAAGCTATTACTAAAAGTTCCCTTGGTTGATAGACGTATTAAGCAGATTATTTGCAAAAAGATATCGTCAATCTTTGGAGGTAACTTCATTGAGGTAATCATCGGGGGAGCTGCCTTTAACCCCGAGGTTGAGACATTCCTCAAAGATTTAGGGTTTAGATTCACCGTGGGTTACGGGATGACAGAGTGCGGCCCGATAATAACCTACGACTCATGGAAAACCAACCGATTATTCTCCTCGGGCAAGGCAGTGGTAAATATGGCAGTTAAAATCGACTCGCCCGATCCAAAGAACGAGGTGGGCGAGATTTTGGTGAAGGGCGAAAACGTTATGCTCGGTTACTACAAAAACCCTGAGGCCACTGAGCAGTCATTCACCAAGGACGGGTGGCTAAGAACCGGCGACCTAGGATTGATTGATGAAGACGGGTATCTATACATCAAGGGTAGAAGTAAGAATATGCTGCTTGGCCCCAGCGGGCAAAACATCTATCCAGAGGAAATTGAAGCAATTATAAACAACTTACCATATGTACAGGAGTCGCTAGTGATTGAACAAAGCGGGAAGCTAGTAGCCCTTATCTTCCCCGATTTTGATGCAGCCGATAAGGTCGGCTATTCAACCGCTGATCTGGAGAAGATAATGGAGGAAAACAAGGCCTCGGCAAATAAAGCGTTACCCGGGTATAGCCAAATATCTAAAGTTCAGCTCTACCCCGAAGAGTTCGAGAAAACACCTAAGCGAAGCATAAAAAGATTTTTATATCAACCCGTTAATCAATCGTAAAAATGGTTTCGAAAAATGTGTACTGCGTTATAATGGCAGGCGGAATAGGCAGCAGGTTTTGGCCTCTTAGCCGTTCAAGCAAGCCAAAACAGTTCCTCGATATTCTCGGAACAGGTAAGTCGCTAATTCAGCAAACCTACCAGCGGGTAACCCGCTTCTGCGACGCCGAAAACATCTTGGTGGTAACAGGCACGGCATATCGCGACCTAGTGCTGGATCACCTGCCCGAGCTCACCCCAGATCAAGTGCTACTGGAACCAATGCGTCGAAATACCGCGCCCTGTATTGCCTATGCAAATCAGGTTATTTACAAACGCAACCCAAACGCAGTGGTTATTGTTGCACCAAGCGACCACCTTATTCTGGAGCAGGATAAATTTGAGGAAACCATCAGGCATGCAATTGACTTTGCATCGCGAGAAAATGCGCTTCTTACCATTGGCATTAATCCCAGCCGACCCGAGACAGGCTACGGGTATATCCAAATCTGCAAAAAGGCCGATAAAACAATTCCAAACCTTTTTAAGGTTAAAACATTTACCGAGAAGCCAAACCTTGAGCTGGCAAAAGTGTTTCTCGAAAGCGGCGAGTTCTTCTGGAATGCCGGAATTTTCATCTGGTCAATCAAGTCTATCAACAAAGCTTTTGAACAACATCTTCCCGAAATTTATCAACTCTTTCGTGAGGTAAGCGACAAGCTAGACACCTCAGAGCAGGATTTTGGAGTGCAGCATGTTTACGCTGAGTGTAAAAATATATCCATCGACTATGGAATTCTAGAAAAAGCAGATAACGTATATGTAATTTGTTCTGAATTTGGATGGTCCGATTTAGGCACATGGAGTTCGATGCACCAGAATTCTACCAAGGACACTTTTGACAATGCCGTGGTTGGGTCAAACGTAATGACTTACGATGTCACTGGTTCAATCATCAATGTCCCGTCGAATAAGCTTGTTGTTGTGCAAGGTTTAAAAGATTATATTATTGCCGAGGCCGACAACATTCTTCTTGTTTGTAAAAGGGATCATGAGCAGGACATCAAACGCTACCAAAACGATGTGCTGCTTGAAAAGGGAGATAAATATATTTAACTTAATACAAAAGGAGGGGTGACTAGCACCCCCCCTCATTATATTGCTACAACAATTGCTGGTATTAGAACTCCCAAACGTCATGCTCCCAGTTAAAAATTTCTTGCTTAATCCTTTCTGATTCTTGCATATTGGGTAGCCCCCCAAAAACATACTCGTTAATTCTCCTGTTGTTGTGAACATTTGACTCGGCAACTATATAGGAGCTGAAACGCCTCTTGAAGAACAAGTCATCAAACGAGTTCCTTTGGGCATCATTTTGGCTGTTGAAAGCAGCTGTGTTTGCCAGAATTGGACGGGCGTGCGGATAGTACACCCAAAACAACCTTGACCTAAGGGTTTCGCCCTCCATTTCAAGATCATCGTCACCAGCACCCTGAGCAATACGGGTGTAAACCCTAATGGGACAAATTCCTATAATACGCACATGCATAGTGGAGTATTGCCTATCGAAGTACCACTCCTCCTTTATTTCAAGCTGCTTAATTTCGGCCCAATTAATTGAACCCGGGATAACAATAATTGTATCCCTGCCTGTTATTGGGCTAATGTCTGCACGCTCACGATCATTAGCACCTAATTTTGTTAGGATTTGATCGTACGATATTAACGCTGAGAATTCATCGTCAATATCTGCATCATAGGCATTTATCTCGTTATACTTAATAGCATCCATTAGGCGCTGAACAAGGCTCGAGCGATCGTGCATACGAGTTGTAGGAAAGTATAGTGGATGGTTCATCCTTTGACGCAAATCCACAATTCTCCAAACCCTTTTGGTCCACATCATATCGGCCTCACGAAGGTGAGGGTATGGAACTGGTATGCGCTGTTTTATTGTTTCTCTCTCGTAAATCCCATCGTTCACTAGTGGCTCCGTAATAACTTGTGCGCTTGCGCCTATGGCAAGCGAAACAAGGGCCACACTACACGCAAGAAAAATTGCTGCTCTTTTCATAATCAAAAAAATTATCGTATTCTATACACTATATCGTTCAGTTCGCGAACCCTTCCATCGGGGCCTACAGCCTTAACGTCAATTATGTTAACGGTTTGGCCACTGCGTAAACTTTCAAAAATTCTGCGTTGCTCATCGTTAATGAGCTGACTGTTAGAGGTTGCCGTTCTGGTAAATCCACCTACCGTTGCCATTACGGTAAATCCAGTGATGTTGAAGGATAAATCGAAGTCAAACCCCATGGGCATTCGTGCTTCAAGAGCCAACGATGCTGCCAACTCATTCTTATCCACAATCCTTGCTGTTATATTTCTTACGGCTGCAGTTGGGTCTGGTACATCCCTAACCCGAAACTGTCGAGTTCCCATATTTCGGCGCTGTCCCTCAATTTCGGCGAACACTGTTACATTACAAACATTACCCCTGCCAGGTATCACTTCAAAACCATCTCTTACTTTACGGATTGTGCCGCCGCCATCAACATTCACGGATAGCCTATCCATTGATATACCGGGTATTGATATTTCAACGGGGTTCTCGACTCCTCTGTAAAATACGTTCATCTTGCTGGGCGACACCACCACGTTGGGTTGTGCAACCTCAAACTCATGGTTAAACGGCCGCCTAAGCTTTGATCCATCGGGTGCTGTAACCTCAAGTAATCCAGACCAACGATTAATGCCGATTCTGTTTGATCGTTGGGTGTAAATTCCTCTACCTCCAACAATTGGTATCTCCTCGTACGAGCCAACCATTCTGTACTCCTCAACTCCTTGTTCGTTAACATACGATTCGTAGTTCCCTATGAAGATTCTAGGAACCTGAGTAGTATCGGATGCAGCAAGGAAAATTTCTGCCTGAAACTCATTTCCCTGAAAAATATAGCTGGATTTAGGAATAACCACTGCATCCAACTTATTCACTTTAAAATCTCCAGCATCTACTTGTTGCAACAGGTATCCAACCACTTCAGCCTCCACGTTCAGAATGTCAAGTTGAATTTTTGTTAGCTGAGGGAAAATAGCAACCAGAGGAATATGGTCAAACCGAGTAGACTCCCACGTGTGCTGTGTTCCGTCGGCTGAAGGAGGTGGATCGTTGGTATCGAGGATATTGTTGATTGAAAGAATGAGCTGCTCTGCGGCACTCTCATCTACCAATCCTATCATGAACTCACGGAATTCTGCTATCTTCTTCTTTAGTTCGGTTGCCTTACCGTTACCTTCTGACCCGAGGAATATTCGTCCACTGGTGTTGGTGTCGCTCTTCCCAGTAATCTTCCCAGCATCCACCTGATTGTTTTCCAGTAAAGCTGGGGAGTCCTCCTTCTCTGCGGTTACAACGGTTAATACCTTGAGGTCTTGAATGTAATCAATCATCTCCTTTGTCTTCTCCCTAATCTCATCCGTAGATTGTTTCCAGGGCTCAACCTTTGTGGGGTTCACCGTGTAAGCGCTCTCCATCTGGTTATAAAGACGTTCGTTTTTGATTATAAAGCTTTTGGTGGTTTGAGACAAACCGGAGTCGACCAAGGCAAAAGCATCGAGCACCGTGGCCGATACGTTCAATGCAAGCATCGCCGTAAGCACTAGGTACATCATACCTATCATCTTTTGTCTCGGGGTTTCTTTGCCGCCTGCCATAGTGTTGGGTTAATCTAAGAAATTACGCATTATTCGACATAACATTCATAGCAGATAGCATGTTGCCATACACTGCATTTAGCGAAGCTATATTTTGGTTCAGCTTAGCTACAGAATCTGCATATTTTTCGGTTTCCTCTATTGATGTATTCAGCTTCTTCATCATTGACTCAACACCAGCATAAACCTGTTGCGATTCTTTTAGCTTTTCAGCTGTTCCTTGCAGGTGTAGCTCGTGAGCTGCATTTAGGGCCGCCATATTCTTGTTTAAACGATCGAGCTGTACGTGATACTCTGAGCTGCTGCTAGAAATGATTTCGCCATTGGCTTTCATCGCTTCAGCAAGCTGAGTGTATATTGTAGTCAACCCGGTGGCAGATGATCCGATTTGGCTTGCAACCTCGTTACCCGATTGTACAAGTCGGTCATGCACCTCTTTGCCTGCATTGCTTAGCTGACTCTCAAAGCTACCCACCGACCGCTCAACGCTACCCTTGAAATTCTGACCACTTTCGGAAATGGTACCAGCCACCCTTTGGAAACTTTCGGAAAGTATGTTGACGGACTCGTTAAGTACCTGACCACTTCCCTGGTAGCTGTCCACAAACCCTTCAATGGATTGGCTTGCTTTTTTCATGTTTTCAGCATACAGGGTTGTAGCTGAAGCCGCTTCGGTAATGTCAGAAAGTTTAGCGGTGGTGTCGCTAAGCTTATTTAGGCCTTTGCTTATCTTTTCGAAAAGTTCTGGACCAATTTCGGCCTTTTCGAGCATTTCGTTAAACTTTTCAGAAAAAACTATTCCACCCGAGCCCGATGAAGCATATACAGGTGCGACCTTCCCTTCGTATCCAGCAGAAATTTGAGCAGCAGCTCCACCTGCGGTTGCAGCCATAACGCTGCTAATAATTTCCTTAAGATCCTCGGCATTTACGCCCTCGAGGCCTGTGCCTTTTCTATATTTCCTCAACTCTTCCTCATCGGACATTCCAGCAAGTTCGGGGTATACCAAAGTCCAATCTGGCTCATCATGAAGGGGCTCAAATGCAGAAAAGAAGAAAATCACAACCTCAGTTGTCATACCAATGGTAAGCATTATACCTGCAGCAGGCCAATACATAAGCTTGAACAGGGCCCCAAGTAGAACAAGTGATGCACCCCATGCGTAAAGGTACTTCATGAAGTTCCTCCATTTTTCCCCTTGAACTATTTCAGATATATTAATTCCCATTGTGATGAAGTTGGTTAATTTATTCCAATTGTGTTTTTAATAAAGTGCTTTTATCTAGATCCGGTGTAAGTTCTAACGCATCTAAAACCAATATGTGTTTTTGCGCTATCCTGGTAATCATAAGTACGAACTCCTACCTGCAGGAAGTATCCAATGTCTTTCCAACTTCCACCGCGCACAACCTTACGCTTTAGCGCTGGGGGGTCGTTTGGTTTCGCATTGTACTTGTAATCGGGATTCATATCATGCATAAAGATGTAGGCACTCTCGTCGTATGCGTTTGCTGTCCACTCGGCTACGTTTCCAGCCATATCGTACAAACCGTAGTCGTTGGGCTCATAGCTACCAACGGGTAAGGTGTTGAACCCCCCATCATCAACATAATTTCCGCGCAATGGTTTAAAGTTGGCCAAGAAACAACCTTCGGAGTTTCTAGTGTACGGGCCACCCCATGGGAACATGCTATGATCGAGACCACCACGTGCAGCATATTCCCACTCTGCTTCGTTAGGGAGCCTGAACTCGGGTACTGGAGGTAAACCGCGACGAGCATAGTGCTTGTTGAGGTATTGAGTACGCCAAATGGTAAAAGCGTAAGCCTGTCTCCAGCTCACTCCAACCACAGGATAGTTGTCGAACGATGGGTGCCAGAAGTAGTTTGCGGTATATGGCTCGTTGTATGAGTAGCTAAAATCGCTTATCCAGGCCAATGTATCGGGGTAAACATTAACTTTATCCCTAATGATGAATGATGAACGGCTGGTTACCCTTACAGGTACCCCCATTTGGTTGATGATTTCGGCATTCTCTTCGTAGGAACCTGTTTCAAAGTTCCACCGGTTCTTCTTCTGTGAGGCTTGCTGTAGGTCAATCCAGAAAAACTCATAGTTCAGCTTTCTAGTGTCAATCTCTTTGCGGTTGTAAAAACGTTCATCTTCGGAGTAATACATTTCGTTGAGAATCTCTTGCTGCTCTTCGTCTCTAAGGTCAATAGGTATATCCCAAACCAGGACCGGAGGATTGATCGGATTACCAAACTCATCCTCCTCGATGGCAAAATCTTCAATTTGCTGGCTCAATAGCCTACGGGCAATGGAGTCTCGAACGTAATATACAAACTGGCGATACTGGTTGTTTGTAATTTCTGTCTGATCCATCCAAAATGCATCAATAGAAACGGTTCTTGCCGGTGCGTTAACGGCCCAGGTTATATCCTCATCGTCGCTTCCCATTCTGAATGATCCCATGGGTACGAATACCATACCGTAAGGGGTGGGATCTTGGTATCCCTTACGACCAGGCACACCTGTTAACTCACCATTCTGGCCAGGCCCGCAGCTGCTAAGCAGTGCAGCAAGAACAACAATATACACAAGAAGATTTCTCATAACACTCCGATTATTAATTGCAAATAACGTAAAAATATTTTTAAAATTCTTTATCGTCTATAAAAATCTAATGCTTTTGTACTGCTCTGGTGCACGCTCCTTTTTCAGTGAGAAACAATATCCTAGCATTAGCTCATGTGAACCACTATTGAACCCACTTATTTCTGTAGTTGAAAAATCGTAAGCATACCCAATCCTCATCCCCGAAAATAGTTCAAGACCAATCATTCCTGTAACCGACTCGCCTACACGATAAGAAACGCCACCCCAAAACTTTTTATTGTATACAAAGTTCATCCCAGCGGTTAAATGATTTATCACCAAATCGCTACTTATTATAACAGAGGGGTTTACTGCCCAAGCCTGGTTGGGTAGCTGAAGAAAATACCCGCCAGTTAGGTAGAAATGTCTACGGTAGTGGCCTAAATACTCCTTAAAAAATTGGGGCTGATTTATATGGGTTGCTGATACACCAAAGAACATCTCGTTGTTGTGAAAGTAAATCCCTGCGCCAAAGTCAAAGTTCATATCACTCTGTGAACCTACTGGAACCAAGTTATTGTCTGGCCCTTGGGTGTCGGGAAAGTTCCACTCGGGCTCAAGGGTGTTGTTGACAAACCCGCCGTTGACCCCAAAGGCTAAATTACCAACGCCTTGGATTGAAAACCTAACGGCATAAGATAGATCAACTCCTATATCCTGATTAAACCCAAATTGATCCTGCACAACGCTTAATCCGATACCGCTGGAAACTCCAAAAGGGCTTATGGCTGCATCAACATTTACTACGCTGGTTATAGGGGTGCCCTCGCCAAAGTTCATCCATTGCTGACGATGGATTGCTGTAGCACAAATCATCCCGCTACTTCCCGTGTAGGCCGGGTTTATTGACATCTGGTTAAAAACATTATGACTAAGCAAAGGATCTTGCTGTGCCATTAAATTAAAAGCAGAGAACAGCGATAAGGTTATTAAAAGTTTTCTCATCAGCTATAGCCTTATTCCAATTTTATTATAGCGTTATACCAATAGGTAAAGTAAATAAAAAAAAAAATCACCAACAAACTTTATTAACAATTATCTGTTGATAAACTATAAAAGTGTGCTTTGAGCTTATACTTCGAATATATTAATAATGTTTCTTTCCTCATCATTTTTTTGCATAAAAATATGAGGGACTCTAGGTTATGCTGGGTTTAAGCTACCTAATTCTATTCCAAATCCGCATCCACCTATCGGGCACATCCCCTTTGCTAGCCATCTGATAATCGTTACGCGAACAGGACACCACAGTGGGTTTTCCGTTTGTTTTGGGTGTTGCTGGCAGTTCAAACCACCAAGCATCGGTAAGCGTATTTTGCATAAAAACGAGTTCGATATTGGGAATTGGGCTTTTAATGTAAAATCGCTTAATGTTGGGAGCGCTATCTTCGAACGAGGGGTACCTGTGCCGAGCATTGTAGCCATCGATAAAGTGCCAAACAATATGTGCAGCCAAGCTGGCGCTCTGCCCAAGGGGGTCGTTAATGGTATTAAGCTCGAACAAGCCAAAGACTTTTGCCTTGGCGCTTGCCCCTGAATAGCGTGCTAGCTGGCAAATCTCCTCTGAATAAAAGCCGTTGGGCGAAGGATACACCACACCTGGCGAATCACTTTGCTTGATGCTCCCCATATCGAGACTAATTGCGTGTGAATCGCGAAGAACTGGCTCAACCTCAGCCATTGCGCCTCTAACATACCCCAACCTCATCAACTCGAAGTTGCGTGCAGAAAGCAAATCGACATGGGCATTATCAACAAGGTAACCTTGATACCCCAATACATTTAATGAAAAAAGGGTGTCGCCTCCTTCGCTTAATATCCTATCAATATAGCAGCTCGAGGAGAAGTCTCCATCGTTGTTTCCCATGTCTATGGTGTAATCAATAATCGAAACGCTTGGTTGTTTTACGTTTTCGGCTGTTGCAAGGAAGAGGGGCCAGGTAATTTCTTGCGTACCGCCCAATACAATGCAAGTGGCGCCTTTGCCCATAAGGTATCCTAAAACATCTCGAGTAGCCATATAGGTATCTGCAGGGCTACCGGTTTGCTTTAGGTTCCCTAAATCAACGAGTGGCTGCTTTATGGTTGAGGCCGACAGGCTGTATAGGAAACGGCGAATCGCATCGGCACTTTGAGCAGCACCCGGATTATTTGAGTTACGGGTTTCGTTTACTCCCAAAATAACTAGGGACGTTTCGTCTATGGCGATCTTTGTGCTAATGCCAAGTATTTGGATTTTTCCGAAAACTGAAGCGTTTTTAGAAAGACCCATAGGATTAGGGAGTGCTTCTGAAGAATCAAAGTAATCCGTTAGGTTCATTATTTTGATTTTTTTCTGGCGGCCGATTTCCCCTTCCTTCCATTGGTTGCCGGCTGATTCTCTACTATTTTTAAGCACTCATCATGCGTCAGCTCATGGGCATTTGTTCCCTTAGGAATTTTGTAGTTATTGCCCTTATGCTTAATAAAAGGTCCCCAGCGCCCATTCAAAACCTGTGTGTCGGGGTCGTTTTCAAATACCTTTATGTACTTTTCGCGGTCCTTCTGCCGACCCTCCTCTATGAGCTCTATTGCTCTTTCAATTGTAATCGTGATGGGGTCGTCGGTTTTTTTAAGAGAAACAAATTTTGAGTTATGCCTTACATAGGGGCCAAACCTACCCACACCAACTACCACATCCTTCCCCTCGTAGTCACCAAGTGTGCGTGGCAGCTTAAATAGCTCTAGGGCATCCTCAAGGGTTATCGACTCTATAAGCTGACCCTTTAGTAAACTTGCGAACTTGGGTTTCTCGCCATCCTTCTCCTCCGACTCGCCAATTTGTGCAATGGGGCCAAACCTACCAATTCTGACCAACACCGGCTTGCCCGATTTTGGGTCTTTCCCAAGTATCCGCTCACCCTTGGTGTAGTCCGACTCCTTGAGGGTCTTTTCCACATCCTTGTGGAAAGGCTTGTAAAACCGGTCTATCATCGTGGTCCACTCCATATTGCCCATGGCAATGTCATCGAACTCCTTTTCAACCGATGCCGTGAAGTTGAAGTTGACAATCTTGGGGAAGTGCTCTACAAGGAAGTCGTTCACCACCATTCCGATATCGCTCGGAAACAGCTTAGATTTCTCGGCGCCATGCACTTCAACCTTTTGGTTTTCGGTTATATTACCCTTTTTTAGCTGAATAACTTGGTACTTCCGGTCCACACCATCGCGGTCGTCTTTAACTACATATCCGCGGGCCAAGATGGTGGATATGGTTGGTGCATAGGTTGATGGACGACCGATGCCAAGCTCCTCGAGCTTCTTCACCAGACTTGCCTCGGTGTACCGAGGAGGACGCTGAGTAAACCTTTCGGTGGCGATAATCTCAACTGCATCGAGCTTGTCGCCAGCCTTTAGGGGGGGCAAAAGATCTTTTGTGGTTTCTTCGCCTTCATCATCGGATGACTCGAAGTATACCCTAAGAAACCCGTCGAAAAGCAACACCTCACCCGAGGCAATGAACTTACTTTTTGAGTTAGAGATATCGATGGTAGCAGTTGTTTTTTCTAATGATGCATCGCTCATTTGCGAAGCAATGGTTCGCTTCCATATCAGCTCGTAAAGTCTCTGCTCGCCAGAGCTTCCTGATATCTTCTGCCTGTCAAGATATGTAGGCCTTATGGCCTCATGGGCCTCCTGTGCTCCTTTGGCCTTGGTTTTATATGCTCTTGCTTTGTGGTATTTATCTCCAAACTCTTTTACTATTACCTCTTTAGCTGCGTCTAAGGCTGTTGCCGAAAGGTTCACCGAGTCTGTCCTCATGTAGGTAATATGCCCTGCCTCGTATAATCGCTGGGCGATGGTCATGGTTTGACCCACCGAGAAGCTAAGCTTACGGCTTGCCTCCTGCTGCAATGTTGAGGTTGTGAAAGGAGGCGCTGGACTTTTCTTTGATGGTTTTTTTGTTACATCGGAAACCATAAACTCTGCCGATTTACATTGCTCAAGCAAGTTTAAAGCCTCCTCGCGGGTACTCATTCTTGAATTAAGCTCAGCCTTAAGCCTGGCATCTCCCTGAAATAGCCCCGCTACCTTATAAAAATTGTCGGTCTTAAAAGATATAATCTCTCGCTCTCGCTCCACGATTAACCGAACGGCAACAGATTGAACTCTACCTGCCGAGAGTGAAGGTTTTACCTTTTTCCATAGAATTGGTGAAACCTCAAAGCCCACAATCCTGTCGAGCACACGCCGGGCTTGCTGAGCATTCACCAGGTTGATGTTAATGCTTCTGGGGTTGCTTATGGCTGCTTCTATGGCCGTCTTGGTTATCTCATGAAAAACGATTCGCTTGGTTCTCTTTGGGTCAAGCTTTAAAACTTCGGACAGGTGCCATGCTATGGCCTCCCCCTCACGGTCTTCATCGGAAGCTAGCCAAATGATCTCAGCATCTTTCGATAGTTTCTTCAACTCATCAACCACCTTGCTCTTATCGCTATTTACCACGTACTCGGGCTTGTAATTCTTCTCCAAATCAATACCCAACTTCTTCTTTGACAAATCACGAATATGACCAAAGCTCGATTTAACGGTGAAATCCTTACCTAAAAACTTTTCAATGGTTTTGGCTTTTGCGGGCGACTCAACTATGACTAGGTTCTTTAACATTGGCGTGTTTAATGTTGGTATAAAAATTGGCACAAAGTAAAGCATTTAGGAATCGAACTACAAAATTTTTAGAAAAATATGCTGCTGTACACTGCCGATGCTGCACGTGTTTATTGCTTATAATAAGCGGTGTGCACAACATAACGAAAATTAATATGCTATGTTATACTCCACTTGAGCAACAAGACAGTTTAAATAATTTTCCTCAACTTGGGGATAAAACATCACAGCAATATGGTGGTTTATTTTACCATAATGAAAACCAAACAATTAGCGATGAGGGCAAAGAGAATCTATGAGCAAAATAGACCACAGCCAAAGGGTTTATGTCTAGTCAATATTTATTAACAAATAGGGTGTACGTAATTATTTTTAACTTTACCCCCACAACAAACACTATTTAAGGATGGCAGAGAATAGTAATTTTGGAAAAAAGTTTCAAATCTGGTTTTGGGGTCTCTTTTCATTTGTTTGGGTACTTGTAATTAGCCTTTTTGTGCTGATTGGGCTTGAGTTTTTTGGCCCACTCCCATCTTTTGAGGAGCTTGAAAACCCAAAGAGCAATTTAGCTTCGGAGGTATACTCAGAGGATCACGTTGTGCTCGGCTCATACTATATTCAATTCAGAACATTTGTTGACTACGACGATCTATCGCCAAATTTGGTTAACGCCCTGCTGGCAACCGAAGATATTCGCTTCCATAGCCATTCTGGAATTGATGCCCGAAGCATAGCTCGTGTTTTCGTTAAAACTATAGTGCTTCAGCAATCGCGAAGCGGAGGAGGGAGCACCATTACTCAGCAGCTTGCCAAAAATCTATTTCCTCGCGATACAACTATATACAGTTCGCCGCTAGCCCGAAAATCAAGCCTTGCCGTAACAAAATTTAAGGAGTGGATCACTGCCGTTAAGCTTGAGCGTAACTACACAAAGGAAGAGATAATTGCCATGTACCTTAATACGGTTGCCTTTGGTAGTAATGCTTATGGTATTCGTGCCGCCTCCAAAACTTTCTTCAACACAACCCCCGACTCGCTGAACATAGAGCAGTCGGCCCTGCTTGTAGGGGTTGTTAATGCACCAACACGTTATAGCCCTGTGCGCAATCCGGATCAATCGCTATCGCGCAGAAACTTTGTAATCTCACAAATGGCTAAGTACAACTTTATAACCGAAGCAGAGCGGGACTCAATCTCCTCTATTCCGATAGAGCTAAACTTTAGGGTGCAAGATCATAATGTTGGGCTAGCCACCTACTTTAGGGGTTCTCTCCAAATACTGCTTACACGATCAGAGCCAAACCCCCGGGCATACTTTTCGTACGCTCAGTATAAGGAGGACTCATTGCAATGGGAAATAAACCCTCTATACGGTTGGTGTAACAAAAACCTTAAGCCCGATGGCACTCCATACAACCTTTACCGCGATGGGCTTAAAATATACACAACCATTAATAGCCGAATGCAGAAATATGCTGAGGAGGCCGTTGAGGAGCATCTGGGCGGTTACTTGCAAGCCGAATTTGATGCAGAGCAAAAGGCTAGAGGTTACAGATTATTTCATAACGATTTGTCGAATGAACAGATTGATGGAATTATTCTGCAGGCAATGCGCCAAACTGAGCGATATAGGGTGATGCGAAACAACGGGGTTTCGATGGATAGCATAAATGCCAACTTCAACACCAAGGTGCCCATGACCATATTTACTTGGAAGGGCGAAAGGGACACCATTCTGTCTCCTATCGACTCCATTAAACACTACAAACGCATTCTAAGAACTGGCTTTATGGCAATGGATCCTCGAACGGGTCATATAAAAGCATGGGTTGGTGGTCCTAACTATAAGCATTTTAAGTACGACCACGTCAGGCAAGGGAAAAGGCAGGTGGGCTCAACCATCAAACCATTCCTATACACCCTTGCCATGCAGGAAGGGTACTCTCCGTGCCATTTGGTACCCAACGTTCCGCAAACCTTTCAGGTGGCAGACTCAGTATGGACTCCTCGTAATTCGGGACGTTCCGAATACGATGGCAAGATGGTTACCCTTAAGTGGGGGTTGGCCAACTCTGTAAACAATATATCTGGCTGGTTAATGAAGCAATTTAACCCCAGGGCACTGGTTGAGATTTGCCAACGCATGGGTATAAACAGCCATATTGACCCCGTAGTTTCGGCATTCCTTGGCACATCGGAGTTAAGCGTTTACGAGATGGTTGGAGCATACGGCACCTACGCAAACAAAGGTGTTCATGTTGAACCACTTATGGTAACACGTATTGAGGATAAGAATGGAAATATCCTGGCCACATTCCATCCCCAGCGAAGTGAAGCTATTAGCGAGCAAACCGCCTACCTGATGATCAATTTGCTTGAGGGTGTTATTAACCAAGGTACAGGTGGACGCCTAAGGTTTCGATACAACCTTGAAGGCCCCATTGCTGGCAAAACAGGAACTACCAACAACCACTCCGATGGATGGTTTATGGGAATTGTACCCAATCTTGTTGGCGGGGTATGGGTAGGTGCCGAGGATCGATCTGTCGGTTTCCAAAACATTACCCAGGGGCAAGGTGCAAATATGGCGTTGCCAATATTTGGGCTTTTCTTGCAGAAGGTATTTAATGATGGTGGATTGGGGGTAAACCCAACCGATGAGTGGGATAAGCCTCTTAGGCTAATGGATGTAAACTTAGATTGCGAAGAGGTAAACCTATCGAACAACATTGAGGTGTATGAGGACGATTTTTTTTAGTAGCCTAAAGCTTGGGAACCGAGTCAATTAATCGCTTGGTATACTCCGACTGGGGCATATTGTAAACCGAATCGGCAGGGCCTAACTCCACGGCGCTGCCGTTTTGCATTACCAGTATTCGATTGCTCATATATTTCACCACCGATAAATCATGGGATATAAAGAGATAGGTGAGCCCAAGGTCGTACTTTAACCTGTTGAGCAGGTTTAGTATCTGCGCCTGAATTGACACATCAAGAGCCGATACCATCTCGTCGCAAACCAAAACCTTGGGGTTAACCGACAGCGCCCGTGCAATGGCAATTCGCTGCCTTTGCCCTCCCGAAAACTCATGCGGGTATCTGTAAAAACTATTCTGGGGAAGTGACACGTACTCCAGCAGCTCCATAGCATTCTGTCTCAACTGACTACGACTAAGGCTTGGTCTGTAAAAACCAATTGGCTCCATAAGGGCTTCGCCTATGGTGTGCCTTGGGTTTAGCGATGAGTAGGGATCTTGAAAAACCAGCTGAACATCCTGCCTAAAGGTAGCCATCTCTGAGCTGGTAAACTCCTTGATATTCCTGCCTTTATAGCAAATTGCACCCTTTTGATAAGAAGATAACCCAAGGATTGCCCTGCCCAGCGTAGTTTTTCCACAACCCGACTCACCTACCAAGCCAAGCGTTTCGCCTGGATATAGGCTTAACGATAGGTCATCCACTGCCCTAAATAAATTAGTTACCTTCCCAAAGATGCTACGCCTAAGCACATAGTCAACCGTTAAACCCTTGACCTCAAGTAGGAGCTCCCGCGAGAACAAGGTTTCGTTTTCACTAAGTATATCTCTCTCTGGCTCTTCGCTAACCTTGGTTCCATATTCAAATTGGTCAACCGTAGGCAGCTGTCGGGGGCGCCTGTCTGTAGGTGGGCGGCAGGCAATTAGCCCCTTGGTGTAGTGATGCTGTGGCGAAGATAAAACTTTGGGTGTTTCACCCTCCTCAACCAAACAACCGTCCTTTAAAACCAGCAACCTATCCGTAATTTGCGATACTACTCCCAAATCGTGGCTTATGAAGATTAGGCTCATTTGCCGATTAACAATAATCTCCTTTAGCAAGGTTACAATTTCATGCTGAACCGTTACGTCGAGAGCTGTTGTAGGCTCATCTGCGATAAGAAGGGCTGGGTTCCCTGCCAGAGCGATGGCTATCATAATTCGCTGCTTCTGCCCTCCGCTTAGCTCATGCGGATAACTTCGGTAAGCCTTTTCGGGATTGGGGATTCTCATCTCCCGTAGCAACGATAAGCACTTGGGCTTAATCTCCGATTTTGGCAACTGCCCATGTAGGGCTATGGCCTCCTCTACCTGTCGCCCGCATCGCATCGAGGGGTTAAGCGAGGTCATTGGCTCCTGAAAAATCATTGCAATCATTTTCCCTCGGACCATTCTGGGGTATGATACAGGGTGTAAAAGATCGATTACCTCTTTTGGCTGCGAGGTTAAGCGTGCCGACCCACTCAAAATTTTTGCTCCCGATGGCAGAAGCCCCATTAAGCTTAACGCCGTGATGGATTTTCCCGATCCCGATTCACCAACAATTCCGAGGGCCTCACCTGCCAGTAACGAGAAAGAGAGGTTGCTAAGCACAGGGTTCTCGCCAAACGTAATGGTTAAATCATTAACATCAAGTATGGCATTTGAACTCGATTTGTAGGCCATTTTAATACTGTTGGGTCGTTGTTGAGCGTTTACTTAATGATTTCCAATCTGCTCCTGCGCAAAAATACGTTGAGTTATATAGCGAACAGGGAACCGGGCGGCAAAATAGCCAATAGCAAAAACCACTAACAAAACTCCAAGTATATCGAGTGGCTGTATCTCAACAGGATAAGCATCGATAATAAACTCACCAGTTCCTTCGAGCCTTACCAATTTGAATTTTATCTGCATCCAGCAAATTATAAGCCCCAAGGCGGCACCTATTACCGTTCCAACAATGGATATTAGCAACCCCTCGGTTACAAATATTTTCTGAATTGTGTTGTTGTCGGCACCAAGGCACTTGAGAGTTTCAACATCCTTTCGCTTATCGATAATAAGCATCGAAAGGGTTCCAATGATGTTGAACGAAGCGATAAAAAGTATGAACGATAGAATTAGCCCTGCAGCCATTTTCTCTGTCTTAAGGGTGCGATACAGCGATTCGTTCTGCTGATATCGATTTAGAACCTTAAAGTCTTGGCCAAGAATATTTTGTAGCTCCTGCTGTGTCCTCTCCAGATTTGCTTTGGGATCCAGCTTAATCTCCACTGAAGTTACCTCATGCGTAAAACTTAAGAGGTCGCGCACAAACTCAATGGGCGAGAAAATGGTTTGTGTATCAAAATCCTGCTCGATGGCAAACACCCCAGAGGGCATGATAACCTTTGAGGTAAAAGCAGTAGCCGTTGAGATGGTGGGAAGCCTGCCCTTTCGGGGCATAAAAACCTCCAGAGGATCGAAATGAGCAAGGTTTGCATTTAGGTATAATGCCGCCCCATGCCCCATGATGGCCATGGGTTGGCTACCTCGCCACAGCATAAACTCACCATCCACCATCATGGAGTCGATACCAATAAGGTTGGGGTAGTTTCTGCTAACACCCTTTATTGTTCCAATATGCTGCTTGTTACGATACTTAAAAATGGCATTCTCCTCGAGCACTTCGGAGAAAACTGCCACTGAAGGATGATTCCGAACGGCATCCAAACGACTTAGCGTGTCGGGAAACGTTTTACCCTCAACCAGGGTTATCTTAATTTCGGAGTCTACAACGGAGTACATGCTGCGTAGCAGCGAATCGAAACCGTTAAAAACCGATAGGATAACCACCAGGGCCATAACTCCCACAGCCATACCCACCACCGAAATCAGCGATATGATGTTAATTATATTATGCGACTTTTTGGCAAATAAATATCGGCGGGCAATGTAAAGGGGAAAGTTCATGGGTCAATGAATTAGAAGGGTTTTACGCAAAGATAAATCACTTCATTCATAGGGAGTGCGTAGCGCTTGGCCAGATCCTTTGGAATACTATTCACGTAGTTATCCTCGGTTACAATGAAACCTGCCCTACGTAACCTTTGCGAGTAATCGCGTCCGTACAGCCTAAGGTGGTCGCGCTGTCCATAGTGAAGTTCTCGCAAGGCGGGAGTATTAATGGACGTGTCCTCAAGGGTAATATCAATATTGGTATCGAGTGGAACCTGAAATATTCCAAAGCCTCCAGGTTTCATCACCCGGTACATCTCCTCCATAGCCTTCAGGTCGTTTGGCACATGCTCTAACACGTGATTGCAAAGGATTACATCAAAAGTATTGCTGTCCATAGGGATATTCTGCACATCGAGCTTTACCTTGGCCCAAGGGGAGTTTAGGTCGGCGGTTATGTAGTCGAGATTCGACAGCTTGGCGAACCTTTTAATAAAACAGTACTCGGGTGCAACATGAAGAACCCTAATGTTTGATGCAAAAAAGTTGGTTCGATCCCTTAGGTATAGCCAAATTAGCCTATGCCTTTCCAGCGACATAGAATCGGGAGCCAGCGCATTCGGCCGCCTCTTAATGCGGCCATAGGGCAACAGCTTCCGGTAGGTTATTCCGGTAATGGGATCCTCAAACCGATTCCCCCTGTAAAACAGCCCAACAACTTTTAGGATAATTCCAGCAAAGCGTTGCAGGTGATGGCGAGGAATAAACCTACTAGTAATTGATATAATATGCTTTAGCATGGTTACTACTTGAGTAGTCGATCGATATTCTCGATGTAGTCTAACGAATCGTCGATATAAAAAGCTAGCTCAGGCACAATGCGCATCTGGTTACGGATTCGTTGTCCTAGGTCGTATCTTATGGCCTTGGTCTGCTGCTTTATGAGCTCAAGTGTTTCCTCCTTCCTTTCGGTGGGAAATATGCTTACGTATACCTTTGCCAGGCTTAAATCGGGGCTAACTCTAACCGCAGTAACTGTTACCATTTTGCCCATAAATGATTGGGCCTGACGCTGGAATATCTCACCCAAATCCTTCTGAATTTGCCTCGACACCTTACTTAGCCTTGTGCTTTCCATCTCCTTTCCCTCCTATGATTTAAAATGTATGCAAATATAAGGATTTGTTACAAATAGTTTTAGAACGAGTAAAGCTACACGTTTCGAGATACTTGCTCTGCGATGTAATTTGTTGTACTTGCCTACTCGGCATCGATAGCCCTGTTGATAAAGGAAATTAGCGGATGCATTCTCTGGTAAATAGATTCTGCGTAGTCTAAAAGTCCTTTGGAGATGAGCTGCTCATTGCTTAAGGCGTGCGATGGTGTAATGCTTTTGAGCTTAAGGTACTCTGCCACTGGCGAGTCGGGTGTAAATCCTGTTGGTACTCTTTTTAAGCTATCGTCACCTAACGATTGGAATACCTCTACGAATTGAGGATCTTGTACTATGGAGATAAAATCATCGGCATAGTAATCAATATCTTCCCTTACCTTTTTTAGAATGCTGTTGGGGATATGGTAAATACCTCCCGAGAGGAACGATGCATTGGGCTCGATATGGAAATAGTACCCGGCGTATATCCCCTTTCGGCTACCCTTAGCCACATACGCTCCCATATTGGTTTTGTAAGGACTTTTGTTATGCGAAAACCTTACGTCACGATATATTCGGAAAATGCAATCCTTAGCTTCGGGAGTTCCAATACTGCTGTCAATCGATAAAAGCCTAGCAATGAGCTGTTCAACGAAGAGTTTGAAGTTATCCC
Organism: Tenuifilaceae bacterium; assembly: GCA_034006965.1. Taxonomy (GTDB): domain Bacteria; phylum Bacteroidota; class Bacteroidia; order Bacteroidales; family Tenuifilaceae; genus Perlabentimonas. The sequence continues at coordinate 8,451 of JAVERU010000020.1, read as the reverse complement.
TTGCCTTCTCGTAGCGAGTACGGTTTTCGTTAAACCATTCGCGGTTGTTGTTGTGCTGTAAATCGTATAGAAAGGAAAGGGTATCGGGATGAATGTACTCCATATCACATTAGGATTACTCTACAGTAACTGATTTGGCAAGGTTTCTAGGTTGGTCAACATCACAACCTCGCATTAGGGCGATATGGTAGGCTAAAAGTTGCAAAGGTATTACGGCCAGAAGTGACTCCACAATCTCACTAGCCTTTGGTATCTCAATAACGTGGTCCGACATCGACTTTATAATGGTGTCGCCCTCGGTTACTATAGATATAACAACCCCTTTGCGCGCCTTAACCTCCTGCACGTTGCTCACCACCTTCTCGTAGCTACTATCTTGGGGGGCAATAACCACAACGGGCATCTTCTCGTCAATAAGGGCAATGGGCCCGTGCTTCATTTCAGCTGCGGGGTAACCCTCGGCGTGGATGTATGATATCTCCTTAAGCTTAAGAGCACCCTCTAGCGCTACTGGGAAGAAATATCCACGGCCAAGGTAAAGGAAGTTGGTGGCGTCTTTAAATATGGCTGATATCTCACTAATCTTCTCGTTCGACTCCAGGATTTTCTCAATCTTGGTGGGCACAGCCATCATTTCGCTAATAAGCTTCTCGTATCTGCTTTGGCTAATAATATCGCGCTTGCGCCCCAAGAGCATTGCCATAAGGGTTAAAACAGTTACCTGTGCAGTAAACGCTTTGGTTGAAGCCACTCCAATTTCGGGGCCTGCATGAGTGTATACCCCAGCGTCGGTTTCGCGAGGAATACTTGAACCCACCACGTTACAAATTCCAAGCACAATGGCTCCAGCCTCACTAGCCAAGCGTATTGCGGCTAGGGTGTCGGCAGTTTCTCCACTTTGGCTAATGGCAATAACTATATCGTCCTTATTAATAATGGGGTTTCTGTACCTAAACTCTGAGGCGTACTCCACCTCAACGGGAATACGGGCAAACTCCTCGAGCAGGTACTCGCCCACAAGCGCTGCATGCCAAGATGTGCCGCAACCAATTAGTACAATCCGTTTGGCTTTAACCAAGCGGGGTAGCACTTGGTATAGTCCTCCAAGGTGAATATTCTTATGGTCGGCAGAGATTCTACCCCGGAAGGTATCGGTTATGCTTCGAGGCTGCTCGAATATCTCCTTCAGCATGAAATGATCGAACCCGTTCTTCTCAATCTCCTCAAGGTCCAGGTCAAGAGTTTGAATTCGGGGCTCAAGAGCCTCGTTCATAATGGTTTTTAACGATAGCTCATCCTTTTTTATTATAGCTACATCGTTATCGTTCAAAAAGATAACGCTGTTAGTATACTCAACAATTGGTGTGGCATCGGAGGCCACAAAATACTCCCCATCGCCAACGCCAATAACCAGCGGGCTCCCTTTGCGCGCTGCAATTAGCGTACTGGGCTCATCGCGGCATATCACAACAATGCCGTATGCTCCAATTACCTTGGTTAGGGCTAATCGAACAGCTATTTCTGCGCTTATGTTCCCCTTCAGATAAATGTACTCAATGAGATTGACAAGAATTTCAGTGTCGGTCTCGGAGTTAAACTTATACCCCCTACGCTCAAGTCTTGACTTTAGATGGCCATAGTTCTCAATAATTCCATTGTGGATAATCACAAAATGGCCATTCATCGAGGTGTGTGGGTGAGCGTTTTCGTTGTTGGGTTCACCGTGTGTTGCCCATCGGGTATGGCCTATTCCAATGGTTCCATCGGTGGGACTCGAACCAATGTAGCTTTCCAGGTCAGAAACCTTCCCCTTCTGCTTATATACCTTTACATCACCGTCGACCAAGCAAATCCCAGCAGAGTCGTAACCTCTATATTCTAGTCGCTTTAAGCCATTAATAATTACTTCGTAGGCTCTACGACCCCCATTATATGCAACAATCCCACACATAGGTTTCTAAAAATTAGTATAGGTAATAATTAGCTTCATTCGGCTGCTGTGAACTCCTGACCTTAACACTGCACCATCGGCTCTAATTGAAGCGTTGCGAGGTTCAATGTAAATAATATTACTCTGCTCAGGGTCGTTAAGTAGCGATTGTAAATGATAGGTAATGTTAAAGCTGTAGAGCTTTTTACTCTTACTATAATTGCCACCAAAATTTGCCTCATCGTAACGGTCTATAAGATCGGCAGGTTTTCCATCCCTAAGCGTATATATAAACAGCTGGCTGAGAAGGGTGTCAGCGGGCATTGCGGCATGATCCTCCAGCTCAATTTGCAGCTCGGCTCTGTTTATGGCCATGGGCATCCGATCTGCCCAATCATACATATCCTCAAGAATTATCATACCCCTTGAGGCTCCCAGCCCTTTTACATAAACCACTGAATCCTGCTCAGTTTCTGGAGAGTTGAATTTAACCGCCAGATCGGGGTCGGCAACCGAGAAATCATGCTGGAAATGGTTGAAACGTGCGCTACCATTTGCGCTAAATACATACGAGAAGGTAAGGCTTGTGGTAGCATCCTCGTCCTGCTCGTCGTTGCTGTAATATACCGATAGTTTTGAGGCTATATTTGTGTATTCGAAGTAATACATCCCCTTGGCGTAGGTGGAGAAAGTGTTTTTAGGTGCTACATAAATTCCAGGAAGATGCTTAAGAAAAGCCTCCTGAGTAGACATTATGGTTGTGTCCTCTTGCGCTGCAAGTATAAGCTTGCTTTTTACCCATTCATGGTCAATGGGTATTTTTAGCGTTTTTTCAGCGCCAGAGTATGCAAGGAGCGTTGCGCCAATCTCAGCTGTTCCAACCAAATGCTCGATGTTGCCAAGGCCATTGTAAGCGATTCCTGTGGCTATTGAGTCAATCAGCTCGTATACACCAAAATGTATGGGCTCCTCGCCTAGCTTATCGCTTAGCTGAAGGTAAAGGAATACCGAATCGATCACCGGATTGGTTCCCCAGGAATGGTTTGCTCTGGGAAGCAGCAGCTGTGTAAGAAACGATGATCGACTGCGGCCAAAAATTGGGTCAAACGTTTCGCCCACCACAGCCGTTCCGAAGCCAGCTGTATTGATGGAATCGTATGGGCTGGTATATACCGACAGCTGAAAGGTGGTATCTGTCTTCACCCGAAAAATATCATCGGCGGGTAGCAAATCGCCTCCCAAGAAATCGGGAGGAGAAACACATTGCCAAAACATTAAACTAATAAAAACAAAAAAAACGGGAAACTTAACACCCTTAAATATTCGAGAGAGAAAAGCGGAAGTATTACTTTTTATCATTGCCTGTGCTGTTTAAAACCTTATCGTAAAACAAATTGATTTGCTCAACATAATCGTCCACTCCTTGGTAGTCGAGCACTGGTTTGTTAAGTGATTTAATATGTTCGTCAATTTTGGGATCAACCTTTGGATTACCAAAAATTATGCCATCGGAATACTTGAGGGCAAACTTAGTTAAGTTTGTGTAATCAGGAGTGTTAAGAAGTTCTAAATCTTTCTTGGTGATGTTTTCGAGCTGCAACTTACTCTTTATCTGTGGATCTAAAGCTGGAGTAAAAGTGTCGTTATAAACTGAGTACACAACCTTGGCCTTTGCAAAAATCGGATCCTCCCGATAGGTCTGCTTCACAAGGATCGGTATCATTGAGGAGAACCACCCATGGCAATGCACAATGTCAGGTGCCCACCGTAACTTCTTCACGGTTTCCATAACGCCACGGGCAAAAAAGATGGCGCGCTCATCGTTGTCGGGGTAGTAATTTCCCTTTTCGTCGGTTAGTGTGGCTTTGCGCTGGAAGTAGTCCTCGTTATCGATAAAGTAAACCTGCATCCTCGCGCTTTGTATAGATGCAACTTTTATGATAAGAGGGTGATCAGCATCGTTAATTACCAAGTTCATACCCGAAAGGCGGATAACTTCATGCAGCTGATTTCTTCGTTCGTTTATACATCCCCACCTGGGCATAAACGTGCGTATCTCTCTTCCTTTCTCTTGAATCCCCTGTGGTAAGTTTCGCCCAATTAATGACATTTCATTCTCATCGAGATAAGGAGTTATCTCCTGAGAGACGAACAGTACTTTCACGCTTTTCATTTCATTCTATTTTCTTAACCACAATATGTTATGAGGCAAAAATAAGGGATGAGCTAGCGACCAAAACCCCCAATTTTTTCTCCGTACAAAAGTATAAAAAAAAATCCACAATTACCTGTAAACTATTATTCTATTTGATTTTCAGCCATTACCAAAAAGATTTCTGGTTATACAATAATAACATCGATGGGACAATCGAATACCCTGTCGGAAAGCCATTAGGCTAACCCATTGATGCTCACAATCGCTTTTACGGCTAGTGAGGTTTCATTTCTGTAATTGATATTTCAACCCTGTAACAGGGAGAGCCATTTAGTGGCATTATACTAATATCCACCAAAAAGTTTTTGTGGATATTAGTATAAGATATACCTTTGTGCCCTCAAATTTGTTTTACGCTGCTGATAATGAAAACAGTAAATACCATTGGGGAGCTTAAATCGTACCTCAACACACAGCGCGACTGTGGACGTAGCGTTGGGTTTGTTCCCACAATGGGCGCATTGCATCAAGGGCATACCGAACTTATGCGTACTGCCCGCCAACATAACGATGTGGTGGTGGTAAGTGTTTTTGTAAATCCCACCCAGTTTAACAACCCCAACGATTTGCGCAACTACCCTCGCACCCTCGACCAGGATCTATTAAAATGCGAACAGGTTGGGGTCGATTTGGTTTTTGTCCCTACGGTTCAGGAGATGTACCCAGAAGCAGATACCCGTAAGTTCGATTTCGGACATCTCGATAAGGTGATGGAGGGCAAGCATAGGCCAGGCCACTTTAATGGTGTTGCCCAGGTGGTAAGCAAGCTTTTTGATGCGGTAAACCCAACCCGCGCTTACTTTGGCCAAAAAGACTTTCAGCAGCTCGCCGTGGTACGTGAACTAGCAAAAACCCTTAGGTTAGATGTTGAAATAGTGGGCTGCCCTACGGTTCGTGAGGAGGATGGCCTTGCCATGAGTTCAAGAAATATGCTGCTTTCGCCCGAACAACGCAAGAGCGCACCACTTATTTCGAAAACTCTGTTCGAAGCCCGAAACAAAAAGGAACTGTTCAGCGTTAAAGAAATGATTAGCTGGGTTATCGGTCAAATAAATAGCGACCCTGAGCTAAACGTTGAGTACTTTGAGATTGCAAACGCTAATACCCTTGAAACCATTAACCAATGGAGTGAAGCTGGCGAAGCCGTAGGCTGCATTGCCGTTCAGGTGGGCGATGTTAGGCTGATTGACAACATCTTATTTTAACACGACATTAAGTAAACAAGCAATGTATATTGAAGTTGTAAAATCGAAAATTCACCAGGCAAGGGTTACCGAGGCCAACCTTTACTACGTGGGAAGCATAACCATCGATGAGGACTTGTTGGACGCCGCAAACCTAATTGAGCACGAGAAGGTGCAGGTGGTAAACATAAACAACGGCGAGCGGCTCGAAACATATATCATCAAGGGCAAAAGGGGATCTGGTGAGGTTTGCCTCAACGGGCCTGCGGCCCGTAAGTGTACCGTTGGCGATACCGTTATCATTATGTCGTACGCCATGATGGATTTTGAGGAGGCAAAAACTTTTCAACCTTCCATTATATTCCCCGATACCGAAACCAATAAGCTGGTTTAGATGCCAGCAAAGCGCTATTTGTCCGTGAAGCAATCCGTGAAAAGTACGGTAAAACTTATTTTGCTACTAGTAGTTGCCATCGCCCTGCTTTTCGTTGCCTTTAAGGACGTGGATCTTGAGCATTTGGCAACAGGATTTAGAACTGCTAACTACTTATGGGTAGCCATTGCTGCTGTGGCAGCCATTGCTGCCCACATCGTTCGGGCACTTCGGTGGCGACTGCTAATGGAGCCCCTAGGGCACAAACCTTCGCTTACCAATACCCTTGGTGCGCTAATGGTTGGGTATATGGCCAACTTGGTTTTCCCTCGCATTGGCGAGGTAACCCGTTGTGGTTCGCTCCGCAAAACCGATAATATACCATTCGATTCGCTTATAGGAACCGTAATTGTTGAGCGAGCTTTCGATTTGCTTGTTATGCTTGCGCTTACCCTAGTGGTTTTTGTAATTCGTGTCGAGTTTTTTGGCAACTTCATTTGGCATAGCGCCATCGTTCCCATTGGCAGTAAAATTCAAGGGCTAGTAACCCATGCTCCCTTCGTTCTAATAGCATCCGCAATCTTTCTCGTTGCCCTCGTTGTACTAATCCGAAAAAACGTGTTTGGCCAAAAGTTTCACGACAAGCTATCAAGTTTCTTTTGGGGATTAATTGATGGCGTAAAATCGGTTTTTACCATGAAGCGAAGGGGCGCATTTTTTTTGTACACATCCCTGTTGTGGTTTTTTTACTGGATAATGACATGGCTCATGGTATTCTCCATTGATGCCACAAGCACCCTTGGGCCGATCGACGGACTGTTCCTGCTTGTAGTTGGCTCGTTTGGTATGGCAGCTCCCGTTCAGGGTGGTTTTGGTGCCTACCACATAATTACCGCTATGGCATTGGGTATATACGGCATATCCCGCGAGGATGGCCTGCTGTACGCAGTAATTTCGCACGAGTCGCAAACACTTCTATTTATCATCATGGGCCTGGCTTTTCTTGTGTACTTCTTTTTCAAGTTCCGCAAGAAAGAATCCGCCTTGGGTAGTTCAACATCGGCATCCTAGGGTATTCCTTTGCAAGCCTCTTCCCTTTATTTTTCTCATCCTCTAAACCTGTGATGTTTTTCTATCACATCCAATCTATTTAGCTAACTTTGTTCATTCCACAACTTAACAACTATTTGGTATGGACAAAAAGGATATTCTGGACAAGAAGATAATTGGTAGGGAGGAGCTAAAACGCCTGCTTGCCTACTGGAACTTCAAGGGTCAAAAAGTATCGTTAGCCTACGGTACTTTCGACGTGCTAAAACCCGGCACCATCGATATGATAATTCAAGCATCGAGCAAAGGTGATGTGTTACTGGTAGCAGTAAAAACCGATGAGCTAGTTGGTAAACACAAAGGTGCTGGAAACCCCACTAACCATCATTGCAACAGGGCTCTTGCTCTAGCTTCGCTACAGCTGGTATCGGCTGTTCACGTTGTGAATACCGAGGATCCTTCCGAACTTATCGATCTGGTTAAACCCACCGCCGTGGTGTGCTGCAAGCATGCTGCTGATGTTGAAACCAGAGCATTCGATAAGGTGCACGAGTGGGGCGGAGAGGTTATACGGCTCGACACAGACAGACCCATTAAGTATCATAAAGACAGCTGCGACTAATTTAACCAGAACAAATGGCCAAGATAAAAACAAGCTATGTTTGCCAAAACTGTGGGGTTGAATCGGCTAAGTGGGTGGGCCGTTGCCCCTCATGCGGCGAGTGGAATACTTATGTTGAGGAGCGCGTAAGCCAGGGGAAACAACGGCACGGGCTAGTCGAGGTGTCGCGAAGCGCCATTCCACAACCCCTTAAGGAGATTGAGTCGAGCAACGAACGCCGCATGAATACCGGGATCGAGGAACTCAATCGAATCTTAGGCGGTGGACTTGTTGCGGGCTCGCTGGTTCTTTTGGGTGGTGAGCCTGGCATAGGCAAATCGACCTTGGCCCTGCAGATGGCGCTGAAGCTAAATCACCTAAAGGTGCTTTACGTATCGGGTGAGGAGAGCGCGCGACAGGTAAAACTCAGAGCCGATAGGCTCACCAACGGCGAATCGGAATGCCTAATACTAAACGAAACGCTACTCGACAATATCCTTACTCAGGCGCAAAACACTGAGCCCGACCTGCTGGTAATCGACTCCATACAAACGCTATATACCGATACCATCGACTCGTCGCCCGGCTCCGTTTCGCAGGTTCGGGAATGCGCTGTTGCGCTGTTGCGCTATGCAAAAACCACGGGTATACCCGTTATCCTCATCGGCCACATTACCAAGGATGGCAGCATAGCGGGGCCAAAGGTACTTGAGCATATAGTTGACGTAGTGCTACAGTTCGAGGGCGATAGCAACTATATGTATCGCATTCTGCGTTCCATTAAAAATCGCTTTGGATCAACAGCCGAGCTGGGCATCTTCGAGATGCAATCGATTGGGCTTATAGAGGTACCCAACCCATCGGAAATATTACTTTCGCATCGCGACGCGGGGCTAAGCGGTGTTGCCATATCGGCCTCGATGGATGGTTCTCGTTCTTTCCTTATCGAAACGCAGGCACTGGTTAGCACGGCTGCATACGGAACCCCACAACGTTCATCCACAGGCTACGATACCCGTAGGCTGAATATGATTCTGGCGGTACTCGAAAAACGAGCGGGGTTTAAGCTGGCCACCAAGGATGTTTTCCTGAATCTGG
>JAVERU010000014.1:0-38157 GCA_034006965.1 Tenuifilaceae bacterium | reverse complement strand
GACAGCCATGACCTTGCTGCTCAATGACAAAACGCCCAAAAGGAGTAAGAACAATAAACGCTTGAGTGCTGCTCTTGATTGCAAATATAGGGAGAAACTACTCAGTTTTTAAATGCGGTTGCCCTGACATACAGGTGCTTTGCTATGGCTGCTTTGTTTTTGGCTTCCTGAGTGAGCCCAGGGCGACGACCGCCAATTCTTCCTTTCTGCCTTGCCGATTCAAGTCCTGCACGGGTTCTTTCGCGAATAATCTCCTTTTCGTACTCTGCTAAAGCGGCAATAATATTAAAGAATAGCCTACCGTTGGGAGTAGTTGTGTCGAAACCGTCAACAATGCTGCGGAATTGTACGCCCTTATTTTTGAAATCATCAATAATGTTAACCAGATCTTTTATGGAACGGCCCAACCTGTCGAGTTTCCAAACAATAACCGTATCGTTTGCTCGCACCTTTTCTTTCAGTTTCTCAAATTCTAACCTTTCGGAACCTGAGCCCTTCTTCTCGGAGTAGATAAATTGGCAACCCTCTTTTTGCAGCGCATCGATCTGCAGATTCAGATTTTGGTCCTTGGTCGATACCCGTGCATATCCAATCTTCATAAAGTTTAATTAAAGGGTTGTTGTGAAACGAATTAATTATACGGAAAAATAAAACTTATTTCATTGAAAAGCAAGTATTGGTATAAAGTTTTTGCAAACGGTGGTTTGGTGAAACATTTTTGGTGAGGTTAAGGTTCATCAAGAAATTTTGGTATTAAATAGTTTTTTTACTTTTGAATTGGATTCTCAAAATAAAAATATAGTTATTGGTTTTAAGCTAATACGATGGAAAGTGAACTCATAATATTTGCAATTCTTTTAGCCATAGGTTATGCAGTTAAACGTTGGGTGTTTGAGATAAAGCGTGAGCGTCGTCGCACTTACTATCGTGATAAGTACCTAAAATCGGATGACTGGAAACGAAAGCGTTATGTTGTGCTAAAGCGAGATAACTGGCGCTGTGTTTACTGTGGTGCCAAGGCCACACAGGTTCATCACAAGCGGTATGCAAAATGTAACATTGGCAAAGAGCCAATAAAATGGCTAGTCTCTGTGTGCGATAAATGCCATGATTCTTTACATAGGTGAAAACCTATGCCCATTGCATTTCTGCAAGCAAGCAAACATTTTAAGTTTATACTAAAGGAGCATTAAGAATTATCTAAAGATTGATTTCCTGTAACTTACGAAAAGTTAAATTCTTAGACCATAACATCTTTTAACTTACGGATCTCTACTGCAAAAAATACAATATTTATGATTTGAATAGTATGATTGAGAGGAGGTGATGAAAACACAATAATCATTTTACTATAAATGGGCTACACTTCCCTCAATAACTAATTCAAATCATCTCAAACGTAGATATTTATAGCTAAATTTGAAAAAAAAAACAGGTTATGCAATACACTCCAAAAGACAATCGATACCAGCAAATGAAATACAACCGGTGCGGCAACAGCGGGTTAAGGCTACCTGCCCTTTCGCTGGGGCTATGGCACAACTTTGGCGATGTTGATGATTACGCACACTTCAGGGAAACTATTTGGGCGGCCTTTGATAATGGGGTAACCCATTTCGATTTGGCCAACAACTATGGGCCACATCCAGGGTCGGCAGAGCGTAATTTTGGGCAGATTCTTAAGCAGGACTTGGCAAGCCACCGCGACGAGCTGATAATTTCAACCAAAGCAGGCTACCTGATGTGGGATGGGCCATACGGCGAGTGGGGCTCGAGGAAATATTTGATTGCCAGCCTTAACCAAAGTCTTAAAAGGATGGGGTTAGATTATGTTGATATTTTTTACTCCCACCGCTACGACCCCAACACCCCGCTGGAGGAAACTATGGGAGCTCTCGATTTTGCTGTAAAGCAAGGCAAAGCGCTTTACGCTGGAATATCAAACTATCCGGCACGGGAAACTCAAAAAGCTGCTGAAATTCTAAAAAGAATGGGCACGCCATGCCTAATCCATCAGCCTCGATACTCGATGCTCGACCGGTGGGTTGAACCCGAGCTACTCGATATACTGGAGCAAGAGGGTATGGGCTGCATTGCCTTTTCGCCCTTAGCGCAAGGACTGCTCACAAACCGATACCTAAAAGGTATTCCAAAAGATTCGAGAGCAGCAAAACCGCACGGATTTTTAACGAAGGAGAACATCACCCCAGAAACCTTAGAAAAGGTAAGGCAGCTAAATGAGTTAGCAGAGAGGCGTGAACAGTCGCTTGCCCAAATGGCCATAGCATGGCTACTTAAAGATGAAAGGGTAACATCTGTTTTGGTGGGGGCAAGTTCTAAAGAGCAACTTCTCGATAGTTTACAATCGCTAGGGAACCTCAACTTTTCGAAGGATGAACTCAGTGATATTGAAAAAACACTAAACAGCTAACATTATTTGAGCGCAAACACATTGGGAATTACAAAAACTTTATTTTTTTTACCCTTAGGGGTAGCCAAAATTTGAATATTTAATTACATTTGCGCTGATTTACAGCAAAGGGGAGATACCAAAGTGGCCAACTGGGGCAGACTGTAAATCTGCTGGCTTATGCCTTCGTAGGTTCGAATCCTGCTCTCCCCACACTGCAAATTGAGGGAGTAGCTCAGCAGTAGCCCGCCAACCGGCGGGTCCCAAGCTGAGGGTTTTGTAGCAAGCGGGAGTAGCTCAGCGGTAGCCCGCCAACCGGCGGGTCCCAAGCTGAGGGTTTTGTAGCAAGCGGGAGTAGCTCAGTGGTAGAGCATCAGCTTCCCAAGCTGAGGGTCGTGGGTTCGATCCCCATTTCCCGCTCAAGGAAAATGTAAGCCAATCGGAAACGGTTGGCTTATTCCTTTATAGGCTCTTCATCAAATTTAAAATAATAGAAAAGAGGTCGCTCGGAGTAGGCGACCTCTTTTCGGCTTTACAACAGGGCCGTTGCCCTAATCGGAGGTTGGTTATAAAGTATCTACATCAATACTTTGGGTAGTTGTACTTTTGCTCTCCACCACAACATCCTCAACAACACCTAACACCTGCGAGAATTCGCCATCAACATTGGCCACAACAGCCAAATCGTAGATACCTGGCGCTAAGAAGGCGATGTGGTAGGAGTTCTGGTCGCAAACCATATCGCTGCTTACAGCATTGGGGAATCGTGGTGATTCGAGTGCTGGTTCAAGAGCTTCAGATTCAGTGTAGGATCCATCCTCGTACGCATACACCACGATCTCACTACCCTCGGGTATATTTATCACGCTGCCCACTATTTTACCTGCCTCATTATCAACAATCAAACGGATGGTTGGCTTAAGCACGTATCGCTCCACGTTGTGGCCAGTCCTAAGCACCGACTTGCGCACATCGAAATCGGCGGTTATATCAACCGATCCATTGGCGGGCACATCAAAAGCACCAACACCCTTGAAACCCGATTGCGATCCGCTGGGAACGAACAGGGTTTCTGTGGTTCCATCGGAAAACTCTATGTAGCAACCCGGAGTGGTTGGGGCTCCCATACCCCTTTCGGGTGCTTCAAGAACAAACCTAATCTGAGTATAGTGTCCTGCATCCAACTCAAGCGCCCCAACCATTGCCGACTCACCACGGGTTAAGTCGAGCAAATTGTAAACCTGTGGCCCCTCAAAATTTGTAAAACTCTCGAAGTTTGCCCCGCCCAGATGATACTGAACATCTACTACCTTAATATAAACTCCAACAATGTCATCGGAGTCGATGGGTGCATCGGTGATTGACAGATTAATTGTTCCCTTGTCGTTTTCCTTTTCACATCCTGCGAAAAGAATGGCCCCTAGGGCTATAATCGCCAAAAGCATTGTGATTTTTTTCATCGCCTTTAAATTTAAATGATCAATAAATGAGAAATAAACCTTTTAGCTACAAGACGAAGGGCAACGTGAAATGGTTGGAATGGGGTTAAAAAATGTTGTAGGCTATTGAAAGGGAGAGGTTAATAGACGCATTCTGCGTTTTATTCAGGTAGAATGGGATATAATCGTTACCCGCAAAAACATTGTTAAGCCCAACCTTGGCAAATAATCCTGGCGTAAGGGTAAGGCGATGACCTAATGGGATTGGGTATTCATAGCCAACAATTAGGCCGTAATCGTAGCTGCTGTAATCGTCATCTAGCAGAATAATTTCTTCTTCTACGCTTTGCTTGGCGGTCTTCATCAAACCAAAATAACCGCCAAATATCACAGTATGGTTTGTAGGGAAGCTGTATTTGCCCTGGAGGGCCAGGGTGTAGTAATCGAGTTCTAGGGCGCTAGTCACGTACTTACCGTTAATATACTCGTTGTATTGCTGCTTATTCTGACTGATCCACAGAAAATCTGACTGAATTTTAAAGACGGGAGTGATTGCCGTACCAAGCTGCATCCCAAAATTAGAGCCAAAGGTGATATTGGTATTGGTTAAATCGTCGGGCTGTAAGCCGGCAAATGTTTTGCTGCTTAGCAGCCAGGTGTTTGCCAAGTGACCTGTTAAACCAACATATACCGTTCTTATACTCGTATTATTATCGTAATTCCCCCCTTGCTCGGCAGGCAGTTGTGCAATGGCTATTGTAGAAACCTTACCTGGAGCGGAAACTGGCATTTCGCCAGCAGTATGCATCTTAATCCTCTCTAAAACATTCTCGGCTTGCTCGTCAACAGAAGAGCTTGGACTTTGTAGGTATACATCAACAGCCTCAGCATCTAATTGCGTTGATTGAGAAACCTTTGCTAATTGAGACGTTGTTGCCCCTTGGGTCTGAGGACTAATCTCAGCCCCATCATCACTCGGGTAGATTAATCCTGTTGAGCTGGGCGCATCGAAATGTCCTGACGATTCGACAAGCTGAGATTGAGAAGAGATATTCCACGGTTGATACAATAGCACCCCCCCAAAGGCTATGGCAAGAACTATCGATGCCGCTACTGCTAAACGGGCATAATTCGGTTTTTTCTTTCTAACATTCAGGTCGGTCTCAATTTTACCCCACACCAAATCTACATCAAGAGCATCCTGTATCCCCTCCCAAACGGCTTCGGGTGGGGCCTCGGTGTTGCTCTCAACTATCGATTTATACCACTTATCCACCTTCATACTAATCAACCTTTCCGAGCCAGCCCTTTAGCAGGTTTCGCGCCCTATTGTATTGCGATTTAGATGTTCCTTCGGAAATGTTCAGCTCTTCTGCAATCTCGCGATGGGTGTACCCCTCCACTGCAAACAGATTAAACACCACCCTTGCCCCATCGGGCAACTTATTGATACGGCTAATCATTTCGCCCATTTGTAGGTTGGGCAACGCCTCGTTTTGGGTGTGGCTCTCTGAGTAAAACTCCTCCGTTTCCAGCTTGTCGAGGCTTTGCCTTTGCCGTAGATGATCGATGGCCGTTCGAACCACAATGCGCCTTACCCATCCCTCGAGCGAGCCATCGCCCCTGAAATCTTTAATGCTCCTAAAAACCTTGATAAAAGCTTCCTGAAGCATATCCTGCGCAAGAGGTCGATCGCCAGCATAGCTCAAGCATATGCCATACATTTTAGGAGCAAACCGACGGTACAGAATCTCCTGGTATCGTCTATTCTCCTGCTGGCAACCTCGTAAAACCTCCTCCTCGTTGTAAAGCTCAAGGCTCATGGGCAAATTACTCAAACACCACCGATATTGAACTACTAAACCGGCTTGCTACTTGATTGAAAATCTCCACATTATTAAGCTGATTAATCAGGATAACCTCTTCTCCCCCTTGGGTTACCCGCACAGCACTGGCAATTACGCCAGGATTAAGGAATCTGAAAAGAAACTCTGTATCGACAACTACCTTAGCCTTGGTCACATTGCCCCTGCTAAGGATAATATTGGCTCCATGCTTACTTTTTCCCCTTATGGTTATCTCATCGGTATAGGCATACTCAAAATATATGGGGATGCTAGCGGATTGACCGTATGAAAATTGCCCCTCAAGCTTAAAGGGGGCATCGGCACCTGCACCTAGATGCAAAGTTAAATCTACCCTATTATACTCTCCCTGTGGAATATCAAACTCCACCCTTACATTCGATGTTTGAGAATGAAGTTGCGAAACAACCTTTTCAGAAAAGTTGGACTTAAAGTATACATCTTTACCCTGATTTCGGCGGCCATCAAACTCTATCGCCTCAATGGTAAGTTCTCCCCTTTCAATTGAATACCGATTAGGTGAGTTGGTTTTCTGTTGCCCCTGAGCTGGGTCTTCGTTCTGGAAAATGACCATACCAAAATCAAAGTGAACCTTTGCTGGTAATGTGAGCTCATCTTTGCATGAAACTAGCAGAAGGGGCAAAGCAATAATTATGAAAAACCGCTTAGCAATCATTGGGCACAATATTGATTTATACTAACTAGACGAAAATTTTATACAAAAGGTTGGAATTAATATTTAACATTCACAAAAATACGATATTACTGTTTTTCAAACCCATAGAAAGCAAGTTCTTTTACATAAACTTAAACTTCTATTGAAAAAATATGTTGTACCTTTGTACCGACTATATAAAACTTAAATTGTAAGATGAAGAATAGCGACAGATGCTCATTTTGTGGACGCCCAAGGAAGGAGACAAACCTACTGGTTGCTGGTGCCGATGCGTTTATTTGTGATCTTTGCGCCGAGCAAGCGAATCTGATTGTGAAGGAGGAGCTGAAAAAGAAGGGTGACTTTAAGCTGAGTAAAACCAAGCTGCTAAAGCCGATTGAGATTAAGCAGTTTTTAGATCAGTATGTAATTGGACAGGATGAGGCAAAAAAATACCTGTCGGTTGCGGTTTACAACCACTACAAAAGGTTACTTCAGCCCAACACCAACGACGATGTGGAAATAGAAAAATCCAACATCCTCTTTGTGGGCGAAACGGGAACGGGCAAAACGCTACTGGCGCGAACCATCGCCAGGATGCTGCACGTTCCCTTCACCATTGTTGATGCCACTGTGCTTACCGAAGCTGGCTACGTGGGCGAAGATGTTGAGAGCATCCTAACCCGCCTGCTACAGGCCGCCGACTACAACGTGGAGGCCGCCGAAAAGGGAATTGTTTTTATTGATGAGATTGATAAAATTGCACGCAAAAGCGATAATCCATCCATAACCCGAGACGTTTCGGGCGAGGGTGTTCAGCAAGCCATGCTTAAGCTGCTCGAGGGGTCGAAGGTAAACGTGCCACCCCAAGGAGGACGTAAACACCCCGAGCAGAAAATGATTGAGGTGGACACCAAGAACGTGCTCTTTATTTGTGGTGGGGCATTCGAGGGGATTCAGAAAAAAATAGCTCAACGCCTAAACACTCAGGTTGTGGGCTATGGTGCCAGCAAGCATCGCGATCAGGTAGACAACAATAACCTTTTGCAGTACATTTCGCCTCAAGATCTTCGGGCATACGGTTTAATACCCGAAATAATTGGTCGTTTACCGGTTATCACTTTCCTTAACCCGCTCGACCGCGAAACGCTACGGAACATCCTAACCGAGCCCAAGAATGCCATTATTAAGCAGTACGAGAAACTTTTCGACTACGATGGGATTAGGCTAGAGATTAAACCCGACGTGCTGGACTACATTGTAGATAAGGCCATTGAGTTTAAGCTTGGTGCAAGGGGACTTAGATCTATCTGCGAGATAATTATGATAGATGCCATGTTCGAGCTACCATCGGGTAAGGAAAAGGAAATTATTATCACCTTGGAGTACGCCCACAAAAAATTGGAGAAGGCCAATATCAAAAGGCTGAAGGCAGCCTAGGGCCTACGCACCAAATCAACGAAAGTATATTCAAGCCCATCGGTATCGGTGGGCGTTCCTTTTTCGGAGCGCACCTCTTGCCACTCATCAGGGCTAAGCTCAGGAAAACAAACATCGCCCTTGTAGCTACGATGAACTCTGGTTAGATAGAGCTTATTAGCCAAAGGGAGAGCCTGCCTATACAACTCTTCGCCACCAACAATAAACACCTCACCATCGGCCGATGCAAATTTAATCGCTTCATCGAGAGAATGCACAACCTGCGCACCCTCAGCTTGGTAGTTCTTGTTACGGGTAACCACCACGCTTGTTCGTCCGGGAAGCGGCCGGCCGATTGACTCCCACGTTTTGCGCCCCATGATGATATGATGCCCCATGGTAAGCGCCTTAAATCGCTTGAGGTCGCCAGGGATGTGCCAAATCAGCTGGTTATCATTTCCTATTACATTATTCTCGGCTACGGCTACTATTATCGAAATATCCATTACTTGTAAATTCATTTGATTACTAAACGGCGACCTTTCCCTTAATGTGGGGATGCGGATCGTAACCCTCAAGCTTAAAGTCCTCGTACTTAAAATCAAAAATTGACTTAACCCCTGGATTTATAACCATGGTGGGCAGCGCACGTGGCTCACGGCTGAGCTGAAGCTTCACCTGCTCAATATGGTTCGAGTAGATATGCACATCGCCAAAGGTATGCACAAAATCGCCGGGCTTTAGGCCCGTAACCTGCGCCATCATCATGGTGAGCAGGGCGTACGAGGCAATATTGAATGGTACACCCAGAAAAACATCGGCGCTTCGCTGGTACAGCTGGCACGACAGCTTGCCGTTGGCAACGTAAAACTGGAACAGTATATGGCAAGGAGGCAATGCCATCCGATCGATATCGCCCACATTCCATGCACACACCAGATGTCGTCTTGAGTCGGGGTTGTTGATTATGGAGTTTACAACCTGCGTAATTTGATCTATTTGGCTACCATCATACGCTGGCCAGCTGCGCCACTGATGCCCATACACAGGGCCTAGGTTACCATCCTTATCGGCCCACTCATTCCAAATGGAAACGCCGTGGTCGTTAAGATACTTTATGTTTGTATCGCCCTGCAGGAACCACAGCAACTCGTAGATTATTGATTTCAGATGGAGCTTCTTGGTGGTGAGCAGGGGAAAACCCTGCTGCAGATCGAACCGCATTTGATGGCCAAAAAGGCTAATGGTACCAGTACCTGTCCGATCCTCCTTCTTTACGCCGGTCTCAAGTATATTGTCCAGCAAGTCAAGGTATTGCTTCATATCTACTATTTTTTTAGCAGATGTAAAAGTAGGCTATTTAGCCCTATTATCAAAAAAGGAAAATTGGGGAGATATTGATTAGGGCCTTGCCCACCACAACCACCAGCGCCTAAACCATACCACGGCTGCGGCAATTACCAACCTTGGAATCAGAATCCATAGGGCAGGCGCACCTATGGCCACGAACAGCAGCAGATCCTCAAGGTTTGAATGCGATATGGCGATATGGTAGTTGAGCAAATCGGCATCGCGCTTGGTAACCATTCCGTTGCGTACCTCCTGCACCATTACGGCCGAGCCATAGGCCAGACCTAATATATTGGCAACAATCCACAGAAAGGATGTGCTTTGAGGCAGTCCGAAAACTTTAAGGGCTGGGCTAAATATCTTTGAAAGAAGTTTTATCGCACCAAACTCCTTAAGCAGCTGCTGCATAACCATAAGCAGGGTTACTAGCACAGTAATTTTTAGGGTAAGCATTACGGCCGACTTTGCCCAACCAACAATGAAGGGGACAAACTCGGTAGCAACCTGAACGTTTGCAACAGGAATAAAGCCCTGCATTTGTCCCGGTAATAACCAGTTAAGGGTAAAACCCGAGGATATTGCCATAGACACGCGAAGTAATACTATATGCCAAGCCTTTGAACCAGTTTTTGCCTGTACCGCGGTTTCAACAAAAAGGTTGTGAGCAATAAGGCACATCACAGCCAGAATGGTTATTTCTCTGATGGTTAAGGGCAACTGGGTCATAACTGCAATGGCCGAGTAGATATTTAAAAAAAGTGATGTGATAAAAACTAGAGATGCCTCGCCGGGCAAACCCATCAAGCCGAATACTGGGTTAAGAAAATTGGCCACGTAGCCCACCACGCCAAAAAAGTTTAGGAGCGATACAACTAACGACAAGGGTATGGTAATTTTCACCAACCAAACCGCTGTTTTTAATGCAGGAGGTATAGCAAGTTTTGCTGCGCTTAATCCTCTTTGTACGATGCTATTTTGTGGAGACGACTCAGCCCTGGGTGTGACTTTCATAAATTTATTTTGCCTTAGGCTTGTTTCGACAAAATTACAGGGCAATGGTTTATGTGCATACGAAAAAGATTTTTGGCAAGCTATGCATTAAGCACCCTGTAGTTGGTGATATGGTATGTGGTTAATTGGCCTAGCTATCATTCTGGAGTTAGGCCTCGGCAATAGGTTCCGAGTTGCTATCTGAAGTGAATCGGCAGAGGTTCATCTTTTGGCCGTCCCATACCGAGTAGGTGTTGTTCACAATCCAGTCGCCAAGCATCACAAGGTTTGAACCACTGCCCAAAGGGTGTATGGTGGGAGCATGCCAATGCCCAAAGACGAAGTAGTCGTAATGCTGATTTTGTAGAGTTTGTTTAGCAAACCTTGTTATTAGCTCATCCTCGCCCCTAAACTGGTAGGATATATCCTTGGAGTAGCGGCTACTAACGGACCACCTATTGCCCAGCCAAAGGGCAAAGTTTGGGTGTAGGCGCGAGAATAGCCACTGCAAAATCTTGCTCGTAAATATTCCCTTCAGCAGCTTATAGCCATAATCGCCATGGCCTAAACCATCGCCGTGGCCAATGTAAAAGCTTTTGCCATCAAACTCTCGCACAATTGGTTTACGATGGATCTTCACCCCCAGCTCCTGCTCAAAGTAGCCAAACATCCACACATCATGGTTGCCAGTGAAAAAGTGGACAGGGACTCCAGAGTCAGCTATCTCAGCAACCTTCCCTAAGAAGCGGGTATACCCTTTGGGGATAACCCTTTTGTACTCGTACCAAAAATCGAAAATATCGCCCACCAAAAAAATCTCCTTAGCATCGTGCTTAATGGTATCGAGCCATTCCACAAAAAGCATTTCTCTGTCACGCCCTTCCTCAATACTGGGCAGTCCCAAATGAATATCGGATGCAAAGTAGATTTTGGTTTTGGTCATCGCTTGGCCTATAGCAGCTCCTTGATTTTACGTTCCAAATCGCGGCCATAAAGATTCTTGGCAGCAATCTCAAAATTTCGGTCGATTATATAGTTGGCAGGCAACCTTGTTACGTTATACATACCGGCAGCAACAGATCCGTTGGGGTCGAGTTCACTTACATTTATCCAAGGTAATCCGGCCGATTCAATAGCAGCCAACCACGCTTCGCGCTCAATATCGAGCGACACCTGAAATATCTCAAACCCACGCCCCTTGTACTGTCGATAGAGTTCAAGCAGCTCTCTATTCTCAAGCAGATTCTCCTGGCTAAACGATGCCCAAAAATCGAGCAGGATAACCTTGCCCCTGAGCGATGAAAGCCTTACGGTATCGCCCTTAACATTGGGTAAAGCAATTTCGGGTAGGGTTGACTGAACATTCTGAACCAACTCCTGCAGCCTATGCGAACGGATAACCCTCTCCTGATTTTTTATATCCTGCAACATCCCCTTTGCGTAGTCGGAATCGGGGTAGCGAGCAATCAGCGATGAGGCTACCACTTTAAAAAGTTGCACGTCCTCTTCCCTATCAAAAACAAATTGGTTGTCGCTAACCTTTTGGTATAATGCCATCACGCTAGCTCTCGACATGGGGTTATCCCATATAAACTTAGTGCTAAACTCCCTCTGCCTATCAATAGCAGCCTCATACTCTGCATTAAGCCTTTGCCTTGTATCGGGTGTTGTTGCCTTGCCCAAAAGAACATTAAGCGAATCGAGGGTTTTCACAGTTTGAGCCAACCGCCTTGTGAGGACCTGAGTCTTTAGCGACTCATCGGCCCCCGATACGGTATAGCTGGAAAACCGCTGCAAGTCAACCTCAACCACAGCGTTCTCGGTTGGCTCTAGCAGCAATACCATGAATTGATTTCGCCTACCCTCGAAACGAAGCTGGAAGAAAGTGGGTTCGGTTAGCTCGCCTACCTTAAACCTAAACGTAGATTTTTGGGGAGATATCTTGATGGTTTCAAGCAGCTCTGTTTTGGCAAAATCCTGACGCAGCAAGGTAACTTGCATCAATGTGTCAACACCATCTACCTTACCTTCGATTTTAGATTGCTTACCTTCTGTACATGATAAAGCCAAAACCACTGTGGTTACAGCTATAAAAAGTAATCTGATGATTGCTCTTGTATTCATTATGTGATGAAATTAATTTTCGGGTTTTCTATTTTCGGGGTCAAATTTAGGGAAATTTGCCTAGAAACAAGCACTATTTTATACCGCCAGGTAAATGATGCCCTACCGTAGCAGCTTGCTAAGCACCTCGTCGAGGTCAGAGGTTTTAATGTTTCGCGAACGAATCACACCATTCCTATCCACCAGGTAATTCGAGGGTATGCTGTTGATACTCAAAGAATCGAGCAGGGGCGACTCCCACTGCTTGTAATCAGCTGCCACCAACCAAGGTATACTATCGTTAGCATACCACTGGTTCAGTGCGGCCGAATCCGCATCGAGCGATACCTGAAGGATTTGAAACCCTCGATGAGAATATTTCTGATAGACCTCGCGTAGCGTGGGCATATTCTTTTGGCAATCGTTACACCAGAGCGCCCAAAAATCAATAAGTACAAATCTTGATCTCACCTCGGAAAGGGTAATGGTATCGCCCGTAAGCAGAGGGTACGCCAATCGGGGAATGGTCTCTCCCTCGTTAAGCATATCCTGTCGCTTGTCGTAAAGTTTAAGCTGGTTGCTTATCATCTTCACATTCTTATGCAGATTATCGACAAGCGGATTATTAGGGTATAAAGGGTAAAGCGACGAATCGACAAGCTGAAAAAGGGCAAAATCGTCACGGGTGCTTAGCACGTGGGTTCGCCTATCGTACTGCTGATAAAGGGCAAGTATCGACGAAAGGCTGTATCTATTCTCCTTAATAAAGTTAACCGTGTAACGCTTATGCTCCCTTATCGCTTTATCGTATGCGCTATCAATTAGAGGTTTAATGGTATCGAACCGAGGCAGCTCACGGCTCTCCCTAAACTGTTTCGCAAGGGAGTCGATGGTGCCTATGGTTTCGTTAAGCCGAAAGTTGAGGTCGCGCACCAATTGTGACCCCTTTGACCCCGACACGGTGTAATCCCTCGACAAGTTCCCAGCAACACCCTTAACTACTACCTCCTCCTTGGGCTCAACCAGTAAAATAATGGGTTCAACCTCACCCTCTAGCTGCAACAGAACGAACTTTGGAGTAGTGGTATTCAGCGAAAGTTCAAACCCACCCTGCTTATCGGCTTTGGTCGAGTCAATGGCACTAATCACATCATGACCAGTTTCTCTTAGATAAACCTTTTTATGAGCAGCCCCACTTACTTTACCCTCAATAATGATGTGATTCGATGTTTTACCACACGACATCATTAAGAAAAGGAGGATTGCAATGAAAAACTTACTGGCCAACTTGTACAGATTTTTTAAAATCATTGGATAATATATGTTTAGTGCAATTGTTTGCGGCAAAAATAATCAAAATATAATAGAGATTTAGTTTGACCTATACCTAAAATATCGTAATTTGCGTAGGCTAATAATACGACAGCAAATATCTGTCAATTAACAGTAAACTACGGCCTTATAAGAATTTTTCATTATTTTTTCGGGATTAAGTTCGTTATGGTTTAAGCAAAAGGAGATTGGTATGCCATTTCGTAGCCCACATATCTTATCAAAAAAATAACAAATACTGGTTATGAGCTATCTCGTTTTCGAAAAGAGT
This sequence comes from Tenuifilaceae bacterium, assembly GCA_034006965.1. Classification (GTDB taxonomy): domain Bacteria; phylum Bacteroidota; class Bacteroidia; order Bacteroidales; family Tenuifilaceae; genus Perlabentimonas. The sequence goes on along the minus strand of JAVERU010000014.1, from coordinate 24,323 downwards.
GAACTGGTAAACCTAGAGTACTCCCTCAACAGGGAGATCCTCAGCACCAACCGTGCAGGAGGCTATTTTAGCACAACCATAGTGCTTTGCAACACCCGTAAGTACCACGGGCTTATGGTTCTTCCGCTCGATCAGTTTGACGGCGAGAACCACGTTCTACTCTCGTCGGTCGATGAAACCGTTGTTCAGCATGGCAAGGAGTTTAACTTGGGGATACACCGTTTCCCCGGCATATACGAGCCTCGAGGGCATAAATATATCATTGATTTTGAGTACGAACCTACCCCAAAGCTTACCTATAGAGTTGGTGGTGTGGTGCTGGAGAAAGAACTTCTTTTTGTTCATAACGAGGAGCAGTTTATGATTCGTTATACCTTAAAAGATGCGCATAGTCCAACCAGAATCAGAATAAAGCCATTCCTTGCCTTCAGAAATGCACACAAGCTATCCAAATCGAATCTATACGCCGACAAGCGTTACCGCGAGGTACAAAATGGAGTGAAATATAAGTTGTACCAAGGATTTCCCTACCTGCACATGCAGCTCAACAAGCAGAACGAGTTTGTTGCAGTACCCGATTGGTATTACAACATTGAATACAAGGAGGAGATAAGCAGAGGGTATGAGGGGCATGAAGACCTGTTTGTGCCGGGATACTTCGAGGTTCCCATCAAAAAGGGCGAAAGCATAATCTTTTCGGCATCAACCACAGAGCAGCAAACCAATTCGCTAACCCGTAAGTTTAATGCCGAGGTGAAGCGCAGGCCGCCAAAAGACAACCTGGATAATTGCCTGCGCAACGCAGCACAACAATTCATCGTTAAAAGAAATCGCAAAACTGAGGTTATTGCAGGCTACCCTTGGTTTGGTTGCTGGGGGCGCGACACGTTTATTGCTCTACCAGGGCTAACGCTGGCCATTGACGATCCTAAATCGTGCAAGGATGTTCTTGACACCATGTCGAAAGAACTAAAGGATGGTCTCTTCCCAAATATGGGGAATGCCGCTTCATCGGCCTTCAACTCCGTTGATGCTCCTCTATGGTACTTCTGGGCTGTGCAAATGTATGCTGATTACACCAACAGCTTCGATGAGGTTTGGAAATTGTACGGAAAAAAGATGAAGGCAATACTAAACGCCTACCGAAGCGGACAGCTCCCGTACAATATCGGAATGCACCAAAATGGATTGATTTGGGCTGGCGAGAAGGGCGTAGCGTTAACCTGGATGGATGCCGTGGTACACGGATTGCCAGTAACACCCCGAACTGGATATCAGGTTGAGATAAATGCGCTTTGGTACAACGCCATAAAGACCACCCTTGGATTTGCTAAAACATTTAAGGACAACAAGTTCATCGCCGAATGGGAACCCATAGCTCAACAGGTAGCCGTATCGTTTAAAGATACTTTTTGGTATGATCCCAAGCAGTACCTAGCCGATTTTGTTGATGAAAGCGGACAGAATATCGATGTAAGGCCAAACCAAATATTTGCCACATCACTGCCATACAGCCCCATAACCGATGAGATGAAAAGGGGTGTGATAGATGTTGTTCACCGCGAACTTTTCACGCCTAAAGGATTAAGAACCCTAGCCCCCAAAAACCCTCGTTATATAGGCCTATATGAAGGTGATCAAGCAACCCGCGATAGCGCCTACCATCAGGGTACGGCTTGGCCCTGGTTACTAGGGCATTTCATTGAGGGTTACTATAAAATACACGGAAAAACAGCTAATGCCCTAGCCAAAGCAGTGCTCGATGCATTTTGTGAAGATATGCCCAAGCATGGCGTGTGTGGTATAGCCGAGGTGTATGATGGCGATCCACCTCAACGCCCCAATGGGTGCATATCGCAGGCATGGAGCGTTGCCGAAGTGCTTCGAATAAAAAGGATGTACGACAAAAACATAAAACCCTAAACAATTGGCATGAGAGTACTAATGTTTGGTTGGGAGTTCCCACCTCATATTTCGGGAGGACTAGGCACTGCATGCTTTGGGCTCACAAAGGGTTTGGCAAAGCATAATGTAGATATGGCCTTTGTGGTTCCCAAGGCTTTTGGCGATGAGGATCAGTCGGCAGTTCGATTGGTCCCTGCCGAAGATATTGATGTGAGCCATATTTCTGTTGACCTCGAAGAGTTTTGGAAAAAGATTAGCTACTTGGAGGTAGGCTCAAACCTTGTGCCCTATGTTGGCCCCGAGGAGTTTGAACGACTGATTTCGGAAACCGAACTCGACAGGACTGAACAGCATGAACATAGAACATGGCATAAGTTTAAGTTCTCAGGCAAATATGGGAAAGATCTAATGAAAGAGGTTTCTCGGTATGCTATAATTGCCGGGTCCATAGCCGCCAAAGAAAAGTTCGACATAATTCATGCTCACGACTGGCTTACCTACCTAGCAGGAATAACAGCCAAAATGGTTTCGGGTAAGCCATTGGTTGTCCATATTCATGCCACCGAGTTCGACCGAAGCGGCGAAAATGTTAACCAAGCCGTGTACAATATCGAAAAGCAGGGGATGGAGATGGCCGATATGGTGATCGCGGTTAGCCACCTCACCCGTAACATTGTTATTAATCGCTATGGAATACCCGAAGATAAAGTGGTAACCGTGCACAATGCGGTTGATTTTAGGGGCAACGACCCCTGCGCAGATGTTACCAAGAATGTTCCGGAAAAGGTGGTTACGTTCCTTGGAAGAGTCACTTTTCAGAAGGGCCCCGACTACTTTGTGGAAGCCGCAAGCAAAGTTCTAAAGCGCTACGATAACGTTCGCTTTGTAATGGCCGGGAGTGGTGATATGCTGAACCGAATGATTAGGCGTGCAGCCGAACTGGGCATAGCCCACAAGTTCCACTTCACAGGCTTTTTAAAGGGTACCGAGGTTAACACCATGTTCGCCATGAGCGATGTTTACGTTATGCCGTCGGTATCAGAGCCATTTGGCATAAGCCCCCTTGAGGCCATGAAGAGTAACGTGCCCGTTATTATATCCAAGCAATCGGGTGTGGCCGAGGTACTAAAGCATGCCCTTAAGGTCGATTTCTGGGATATCGATGCTATGGCCGACAGCATTCACGGATTGCTTAACTACGATGCCCTTTCGAAGTACTTCAAGCGATATGGCCAGGAGGAGGTAAATAACCTCAAGTGGGAAAATGCCGCCCTAGAGGTAAAGAAGATATACGAAATGGTTTTAAATAAAAGGCAATAGCACCCCAATCCCTAGTAAAAAATAAAACCCTATAGTAATGAAAACAATCTGCTTCTACTTTCAGGTTCACCAGCCGTTCAGGCTCCGCAGGTATCGCTTTTTCGATATTGGGCAGTACCACAACTATTTCGATGAGTTTGCCAACCGCTCCATCATGCGAAAAGTGGCCGAGAAATGCTACCTGCCCACCAACAACCTTATGCTCTCGCTTATCAATGAGTATGGCAGCAGATTCAAAATTGCCTACTCCATCTCGGGAACTGCCCTCGACCAGTTCGAGATGTATGCACCCGATGTGCTCGAAACCTTTGTGAAGCTGGCACAAACAGGCAGCGTAGAGTTCCTCGCCGAAACCTACTCCCACTCCCTCTCGGCCCTGAAAAGCCCCGAAGAGTTTCAAAAGCAGGTTGAAGCACAAACACAAAAAATTGAACAGCTCTTCGGACAAAAACCAACCACATTTCGCAACACCGAGCTTATCTACTCCGATGAGATTGGCGCCATGGTAGCCGGTATGGGCTTTAAGGCCATGCTAACCGAAGGAGCAAAGCACATTATGGGTTGGAAAAGCCCAAACTACCTGTACACCAACGCCATAAACCCAAAGCTACGGTTACTACTCAAAAATTTTCAGATGAGTGATGATATCGCCTTCCGCTTCTCGAACCGTGCGTGGGAGGAATGGCCACTTACCGCCGAGAAATATGTGCACTGGCTGAACTCAATCGACAGCAAGGATGAGATAATAAACCTTTTCATGGACTACGAAACCTTTGGCGAGCACCAGTGGGCCGAAACGGGCATCTTCGACTTCATGAAGGCACTCCCCGGAAGAGTGTTATCGGACTCCAACTTCGAATTCCTAACCCCAGCCGAAACAGCCAAAAAGCACCAGCCCATAGCTCCGCTACACGTTCCATTCCCCATCAGCTGGGCCGATGAGGAGCGTGACCTAACCGCCTGGCTTGGCAACGAGATGCAGGACGAAGCGTTTAGCAATCTGTACAACCTTATCGATAAGGTATCAAGCATTGAGGATCCCGATATCCAGCGCGACTGGAAATACCTACAAACCAGCGACCATTTTTACTATATGTGTACCAAGTGGTTTAGCGACGGCGATGTGCACAAATACTTCAACCCTTACGACACTCCCTACGAGGCTTTTATCAACTTCATGAATGCTTTAAGCGACTTTAAGCTAAGGCTCGACAAAGCCCAAACATCAACTAGCATAAAGAATCCCGAGACAATTGATGTTCTAATAAAGGAGTATGAGAGTAAGATTTTGGAGCTAAAAGGCCTTAAGAAAGAATCGGTATCCAGTGTTAAACCGAAAAAACCGAGTGCCACATCCAAGAAAACATCAAAAGTAAAAACAAAAAGCACCTCTGCAAAGGGAACAGCGCAAGCAAAAGGAGAGAAGAAGTAGTTTTATTTTGATGTTTTAAATCCACAGCAACACCATTACTATGAAAGACAAACTATTACGTCCCGACTACCTTTTTGAGGTGAGCTGGGAAATATGCAATAAGGTGGGAGGTATTCACACGGTGATATCCACCAAAGCGTTAACCCTGGTCAAAGAGCACAAGAATAACCTAATTCTGATTGGCCCCGACGTATGGCGCGATACCGAAACGAATCCTGAATTTACCGAAGATCCGCAGCTATTCGCCTCATGGCGAAACAAGGCCTCCGAGGAGGGGCTAAGGGTTAGGATTGGTCGATGGAATATTGAGGGCAAGCCGGTTGTGGTGATTGTCGATTTCACCCAGTTCTTCTCCAAGAAGGATGAGATATTTAAAGAGTTCTGGGAAGACTACCAGCTCGACTCCATTAGTGGGCAATGGGATTACATTGAACCCGCCCTATTCGGCTACGCCGCTGGTAAGGTAATAGAGAGCTTCACCAAATTCCAGCTAACCTACAGGCATAGAATTGTTGCCCAGTTCCATGAGTGGATGACAGGCACAGGGCTGCTGTACCTAAAAAAACATCTGCCCCAAGTGGGCAACATTTTTACCACCCACGCCACGGTTATGGGTAGGTGCATTGCAGGCAATAACATACCGCTTTACGGCAACCTGAGCAAGTATAACGCCGAGCAAAAAGCCATTGAGTTCAACGTGGTATCAAAACAATCGCTTGAGAAAACTGCAGCCATCGAGGCCGACTGCTACACCACGGTGAGCGATCTTACTGCTCGTGAGTGTGAACAGTTTCATGGCAAGAAGGTAGATATTGTTACCCCCAACGGGTTCGAGAACAGCTTTGTTCCCGAGGGTGATGAGTTCAACCTACGCCGCATTGAGGCAAAGGTTAAGTTTTATGAGGTTGCCGAAGCTCTACTGGCTCATGATGTGGCCAAGGATGCCCTTGTGGTAGGTATTAGCGGCAGGTACGAATTTAAAAACAAGGGCATCGATGTTTTTATTGATGCCATGGCCAAGCTAAACACATGCAAAGATTTGAAGCGAGAGGTGCTTGCCTTTATCCTTATCCCTGCTGGCCACCATGGCCCCCGCAAGGACGTATTTAAAAACCTACAAGAGAAAGAAAACGAAAACGTGGTGGTGCTAAGCAACACGCACATCACCCATTACCTTAACGACCCCGAAACAGACCCCATCCTTAACAAGTTTAAGCAGGCGGGACTATTCAACTCATCAAGCGATAAGGTGAAAATATTTTTCGTGCCCTGCTACCTCAATGGCAACGATGGAATCTTTAACCTTTCCTACTGGGATCTACTTATAGGAATGGATATTTCCGTTTTCCCATCGTACTACGAACCTTGGGGATACACTCCGCTTGAGAGCTTGGCGTTTCACGTACCAACAATAACCACCACCCTTGCTGGGTTTGGGCTATGGGTTAACACCTACTACCCTAAGGATCATCCAGGCATAAAGGTGATAGAAAGAACCGACGACAACGACAGCTTTGTGGTTGATGAAATATCAAAAACCATATGTCACTACTCCACTCTAAACCTCAACGAGCAGGAGAAGTACAGGAACAATGCCCTGGAGGTATCACGCATTGCTCTATGGGAGAATCTAATTGAGCACTACAAGGAGGCATACAACATTGCCCTTCAACAGGTAGAAAAACGAACCCTGCAGTTCATGGAGCTCGATCGCGAAGAGCAGCTCCCACATGTCGAGAAGAAATTCCATATCAACAAGCCCAACTGGGTGAGGTTACTTATCCAAAAAAACATTCCCGAGAAGCTAGCAGCGCTTGATGAGCTATCGAAAAACCTTTGGTGGTGCTGGAATCCCGACGCGATGAACCTTTTCGAAACTATTGACCCCGAGCTATGGGAGGAGTGCGAACACAATCCCATCATGTTCCTCGATCAAATCTCGCTGCACCGATATCAGGAGCTAGAAAGAAGCGATGAATTCCTCGAAAAGCTAGCTAGGGTTCATAGGCACTACAAGGAGTATATGGCCAAAAAGGTAGGGCGCAAGGGGCCAAAAATTGCGTACCTAAGCATGGAGTTTGGGCTACACCATAGCCTAAAGCTATACTCTGGCGGGCTGGGAGTGCTTGCAGGCGATTACCTTAAAGAGGCCTCGGACCGAAACGTTCCCATTGTGGGGGTTGGGCTATTCTACCGATACGGATATTTCACACAGCAGCTATCATCCACCGGGCAGCAGATTGCAACGTACGACCAGCAAAACTTTGCCCAAACGCTAGCTAGGCCCGTGCGCAACCAAAATGGCAAATGGCAAACCATAGGGGTGGCCTTCCCCGGACGCATTGTAAAAGCTCGTATTTGGCGGGTCGACATAGGCCGCACCGAGCTATACCTGCTCGACACCGACTTTGAGGATAACTCCACCGAAGATAGGGCAATTACCCATCACCTTTACGGAGGCGACTGGGAAAATCGCTTTAAGCAGGAAATGATTCTGGGTATTGGAGGCGTAAGGGCCTTGGAAAATATTGGGATGCACCCCAACATATACCACCTAAACGAGGGTCATGCTGCATTTGCAGGGCTCGAGAGGCTTAGGAGCAAGATGGTTGAGACAAAACTATCGTTTGCCGAATCGATGGAGTTGGTGAGGGCTTCGAGCCTATTCACCACCCACACGCCTGTTCCGGCTGGCCATGACTCGTTCCCCGAGGATATGATGCGAACCTACATGGCCCACTACCCCGAAAGGCTTGGGATAACCTGGGAACAATTCATGGACCTGGGCAAGCTAAACCCCGGCGACGAGACCGAGCGTTTCTCCATGAGCTACCTTGCTGCCAACCTGTCGCAGGAGGTGAACGGTGTAAGCTGGCTGCATGGCGAGGTTAGCCGCAAAATGTTTGCTAACCTTTGGCCCGGGTATTTCCCCAGCGAGCTGCATTTAGGTTACGTTACCAACGGCGTTCACTACCCAACTTGGACATCACACGAGATTAGAGAGCTAATTGAGGACAAAAGTGATGACCTAGGATTCGATAACACACCGCAGTGGGATAGAATCCACAGCGTACCCGATGCTAAGCTTTGGGATATAAGGAACCTTCTGCGTCAAAATCTTTTCGAGCACTTACGAACCCGTTTGGTCAATCCTCATGTTGTAAAGTATGAGAGCCCACGAAACGTAGTTGAGATACAGGAAAAGATGAGGGACGACGTGCTTACCATTGGGTTTGCCCGACGGTTTGCAACCTACAAAAGGGCACACTTGCTTATCCGCGATTTGGATAGGCTTAGCGAAATTGTGAACAATGAAGATAGGCCGGTTCAATTCCTGTTTGCAGGCAAAGCTCACCCCAACGACAAGGCAGGCCAAGACCTAATACGCCGACTAGTAGAGGTTAGCAAGATGCCTCAATTTATTGGCAGATTTATCTTCCTCCAGAACTACAATATGGAGCTGGCCAAAAAGATGGTGCAAGGTGTTGACATTTGGCTAAACACACCTACCCGCCCACTTGAAGCCTCAGGCACAAGCGGTATGAAAGCCGTCATGAATGGCTGTATGCACTTTAGCGTGCTCGACGGGTGGTGGGTTGAAGGCTACATTCCCGATGCTGGCTGGGCGCTACCAATTGAGCAAACCTACGTACAGCAAGAATATCAAGATGAGCTGGATGCTGAGCTAATATACTCGATAATAGAGAACGAAATAGTTCCAAAATTCTACAACAGAAATGAAAACGATGTGCCCACAGAATGGATTGCATCAGTTAAAAAATCCATCGCCGAGGTGGCATCAAAGTTCAGCTCCACCCGAATGATGGTTGACTACGAGGATAGGTTCTACCACAAGCTGTACATCAGGCACAATAGGCTTATTGAGGAAGATTTTGACCTGGCTAAAAGGATGGCAGCTTGGAAACGAAAGATGACTCGAAGCTGGGAAAGTTTGGAGCTAATTACTGCCGCACAATTCGACACATCACGACAAGCGATAGTTCTTGGAAAGGAATACACCTCTGAGGTTGTACTCGACCTAGGTTGCCTTTCGCCAAACGAGGTAGGAGTTGAACTGGTTATTGCTGAACTTGTGGAGAATGGCGATGTTACCGTTAAGCACACCCAGGAGTTTGACTTGGAAAATGTGGAGGGGCAAAGGGCTACCTTCAAGCTAACATTTGTACCAACCGAGCCAGGCGTTTTCGACTCTGGAATTAGAATTTATGCCAAGAACAATGAGATGCCCCACCGTATGGATTTCACCCTAGTACGCTGGATATAGCCATACTACTTATTTTAACCAGTACAAGAAGCCGACATTATCGGCTTCTTTTGTTATTTTTGCACTCCACAAAGCATCTATGATCATTTACCACGACATAAACGAGGTTAATATAAGCAATCCGGTTGTAACCATCGGTTTTTTCGACGGGGTGCACCTAGGGCACAGCGCAATTATGGATACTGTAAAACGCCACGCCATAGGGTACAACCGGCAAAGCCTGCTTATCACCTTTTGGCCACACCCACGCAAGGTGCTACATAACGACGACCAAAAGCTTAAGCTCCTAAGCACGCTTAACGAGAAGCAACAGCTGATATTTGAGAAGGGCATCGATGCAGTTCTGGTAATTGAGTTTACCCCAGAATTTGCTAAAACCCCCGCCCTAAGCTTTATTGAAGATTACCTTGTGCGAAAGCTTAAGCCCTCTGCCATTGTTCTGGGGTACAACCATGCCTTTGGATATAAAGGCCAGGGTAACTACAACCTGCTAAAACAGCATGAAGATCGTTTTGGTTACCGTGCCACTCAGGTAAGCCCTGTAAGTGTTGACGGATTGAATATAAGCTCCACCAAAATCCGCGAGGCGCTTAACTTGGGCAACCTCCAACACGCCAACACTATGCTTGGCAGGCAATACAGCATAACAGGTACCATTGAGGGTGGGCAACAGGTTGGCAGAGCCATTGGTTTCCCCACTGCCAACATCAACCCTTCCGAAGCGTTTAAGCAGGTGCCAGCAAACGGAGTATACGCCGTTTGGGTACGTTACGAGGGAACCTCGTACCCAGCTATGCTAAACATAGGTATTCGCCCAACACTTGGCGATGGCCTCGAGCGAACCATCGAAGCGCACATCATTGGTTTTAGCAAAAACATCTATAACGAAGAGATTACCGTTCAATTTGCTGAGAAGATAAGGGATGAACAAAAATTCGACTCCTTGGATTCGCTAAAGGAGCAGCTAAAAGTCGACAAGAAGAACGCCGTTAAACTTCTGAACGCTCATAGCAACGCCTCGTAACACACCATTTTTTTAATTATCTTTGCAACCATTTAGCTTACAATATTGTTTCAACTAACATATAAATCATTGAGCAGAATCGGCGAGCAGAAGCGGGTAAAAACATCAAGCTATAAGATGCCTACCTCCAGCTATAGGCACTGCTAACTGAATTGCGCAAGAGGGAAATACCCGACTCAATAGTAACATCTATTAATAATGATATTGAGGAGCTAAACACAGCATGCTCTTGGGGTAAATTGAGAAAAATGGTAATAAAGAAACAAGCAAAAATTATTGAGCTACTTGAGAAAGAGCTGAAATTAGTGACCATAAACCATTCGTAATTATTGGATGGCACTTGGGCTTGCTGTATTTGGGCTTCCGCTTGGGGTAGTGTTTGAGGCCAGCTTCGGCAACATGGCTTTCATAGGCATGGGCTTCCATTAGGGTTAGTCATAGGTATGGCCGTTGGTACTGGAATGGACAACAAAGCACTTGAAGAAAGAATACAACTAGACCTTGAGAATAAGAACTAGCAGATAAAAAGAATACGAACAAACTCCTGCATCTATACGTAAGTAGGTTTAAAAATCAAAACATATCATCATTATGAACAACACCACAACAGAAACATTACCCTACAAGGTGAAAGACATTTCGCTGGCCGATTGGGGCAGGAAAGAGATAAGCATTGCAGAAAAGGAGATGCCAGGATTAATGGCCATCAGAAATAAGTATTCCGCCGAAAAACCCCTAAAGGGAGCAAGGGTTTCTGGCTCGCTACACATGACCATACAAACCGCTGTGCTTATCGAAACCCTAGTGGAGCTAGGTGCCGATGTACGCTGGGCCAGCTGCAACATATTCTCAACCCAAGATCACGCTGCTGCGGCCATTGCTACTGCTGGCGTTCCCGTATTTGCATGGAAAGGCGAAACGCTGGAAGAGTACTGGTGGTGTACCAAGCAGGCATTATCGTTCCCCGGCAATAAGGGGCCACATCTAATAGTTGATGATGGCGGTGACGCTACCCTACTAATCCATATGGGCTGCAAAGCGGAGGATGATCCCAGCACAATTGAACGCGAGGGAGAGAGCATCGAAGAGCGAGAGATTCTTAAGCTATTGAAGCAAACCCTTGCCGAGGACAACCAAAAATGGCACAAGCTGGCCAAGGAGTGGAAAGGCGTATCGGAAGAGACCACCACAGGTGTTCATCGCCTTTACCAGATGATGGAGCGCGGCGAGCTGCTAGTACCGGCCATTAACGTGAACGATTCGGTTACCAAGAGCAAGTTCGACAACCTTTACGGCTGCCGCGAATCGCTTGCCGATGGCATTAAGCGCGCCACCGATGTGATGATTGCCGGTAAGGTAGTGGTTGTGCTAGGCTACGGCGATGTAGGCAAGGGATGCGCCAAGAGCATGCGCGCCTATGGAGCAAGAGTTATTGTAACCGAAATTGACCCCATTTGCGCCCTGCAAGCCGCCATGGAGGGCTTCGAGATTAAACCCATTGAAGAGGCTCTTGATGAAGGAAATATCTACGTTACAGCGACCGGTAATCGCGATGTGATTACCCTTGAGCATCTAATGAAGATGAAGGATCAGGCCATTGTGTGCAACATTGGTCACTTCGACAACGAGATTCAGGTTGAGAAGCTAAACAATGCCCCTGGCGTGCGTAAAGAAACAGTTAAGCCACAGGTCGATCAGTACTTCTTCGAGGATGGTCATTCCATCTTCATCCTGGCCGAAGGCCGATTGGTAAACCTTGGCTGCGCCACTGGCCACCCAAGCTTCGTGATGAGCAACAGCTTTACCAACCAAACCCTTGCCCAGCTGGAGCTATGGCAAAAAGATTTGGCTATTGATGTTTACCGACTACCCAAGCATCTCGATGAGGAGGTGGCACGTCTGCACCTTGAGCAGCTTGGTGTTAAGCTAACCAAGCTAACCAAAGAGCAAGCCGATTACATTGGCGTTAAGGTTGAGGGTCCGTATAAGCCCGAGCACTATAGGTACTAACAGCGCTGTACTAACACAACAAAGAGGTTGCCCAGCGCTAGTGGGCAACCTCTTTGTCAAACAAACAACTTTATGCAAAACGATTTAAAAATAGCGCTAGAGGTGCTACGGAATGGGGGGCTTATCCTTTACCCCACCGATACCATCTGGGGTATTGGCTGCGATGCAACCAACCCCGATGCGGTGGACAGGATATACAAGCTAAAGCAGCGCGAGGATAGCAAGAGCATGCTGACCCTAATTGAAAACCCTAATATGCTTAACATATACCTCGTTGCCGTTCCAGAGATTGCTTGGGACTTGATTGAAGTTGCCGACAAACCATTAACCATAATTTATCCTAAAGCCAAAAACCTTGCGCCAAACCTTGTTGCTGCCGATGGCAGCATAGGTATTCGCGTGGTAAAGCATACCTTTTGCGAACGATTAATTCAGGCCTTTCGAAAGCCCATTGTATCCACCTCGGCAAATATCTCGGGGCAGGCATTCCCAAAATCGTTTGGTGATATTGCGCCTGAAATTAAAGCGGGGGTTGATTTTGTGGTACCACAAACCTACGAGGAGAGCACAAGCCCAATGCCCTCGGGCATAATTCAGCTTGGACTGGGGGGTGAGGTGAAAGTTATTCGCGAGTAGACATCTATAAACATCAAAAAAATAGGAATGAGCTACCATTACCATCACACCCACCCAATCCAGATAAGGTTTAACGATATTGATATGCTGGGGCATACCACCAACTCGGTGTACATGCAGTACTTCGATTTGGGCAGGCTACACTACTTTACCGATGTGCTTAAGGAGCGAATGGACTGGCAGGACGAAGGCTTGATTTTAGTTAGCATCAACATAAACTACCTTGCCCAAACCAAGCTGTACGACGAGTTGGAGGTTAGGACCAAGGTGACCAGGCTGGGCAACAAGAGCCTTGAGATTCATCAGCAGATATATAACAAGACAACGAATGAGGTGGCTGCCGAGGGAAAATCAACTATGGTGGGGTATAGCGGTAGCATACGGCAGAGCATCCCCGTACCCACACGGTGGCGCGAGCGCTTTGCCAATTTCGAGAAGGATATCGATTTGTAACGCTACAGGTCGGCAATGCCCTCGGGCAGCTCCATGATAATGGATTTGGAATCCTCATCAATCTCAACAATAAGTTCGGGTGAGGCTGGTATCAGCAGCTCGTTACCCGATGCCGTTTGCAGCTCAAACACCAGGTTACCGGCGTAATCCTGCAGCACCTCAATGGTACCCAGCTGAACCCCGCGATTGGTAATCACAATGAAGCCCACCAAATCATCGAGAGTTAGCTCATCGCTCGAACCAGATGATTTAACCTCGGCCATAACCTTGAGGCCAACCAGCTCCTCTGCTTGTTGAATTGTGCCTATCTCATCAAGGGTGATTATCGACGAGTCGGCACCCTTCATCCGTATGGATTGCACAAAAAAAGGAATCGGTATTCCCTCTATCACAAGGAATACCGATTCAAAATTGTGGTCTTCAGGGTAAAAGTCGGTTGACCAGCTAACCTGAAGTTCGCCGTTTACTCCGTGAGTTTTCTGTATTTTACCAATCTCAGTAAGGTGAGGTTGATTCATACGGGACATCCCTACTCTTGAGGAGTTTCACTTTCAGCTTCGGCTGCAGCCTCGGGCTGAGCTTGGGCCTCTTCAGCAGGTGCTTCTTCGGCTGCTTCCTGGGCGGCTTCTGCACCAGCCTCTTTAGCCGCTAGCTCTGCTTGCTTCTTAGCGATTTCTTGAGCACGTGCCTCACGAATCTTGGCTTCAGCCTCAATACGTTTAGCGGTGTCGTCCTGTTCGCCTTTGGCGAGACGATCCTTCTTGGCTTGAACTTTCGCTTCTTTCTCCTTCACCCAAGCCTCGAATTTCTCCTCAACTTGCTCAGGGGTTAAAGCTCCCTTTTTCACTCCTTCGAGCAGGTGTTTCTTCATCATAACACCCTTGTACGATAGGATAGCCCTTGTTGTATCGGTAGGTTGAGCGCCTTTCTGCAGCCAATCCAATGCCCTATCAAAGTTTAATTCAATAGTAGCAGGATCAGTTGTGGGATTGTACGAACCAATCCTCTCAATGAATCTGCCATCCCGTGGCGCCCTGCTATCCGCCACCACTATGTGATAGAAAGGTGCTCTCTTTCTACCGTGGCGGCTAAGTCTGATTTTTACAGGCATACTTAAACGCTTTTTTAGTTTAACCTACATTAATTTTGCGGGGCAAAGGTAATAGTTTTTTGTTAACTATCAGCAAGTTTTAAATGGCAAAACAAAAAATATGTTGAACCGATTAATGATACTTATGCGGTGACTAGCCTTCGGTGATTGAGCGACACACGGTGATTGAGCAGTTCGACGGGTGGTATTCTGAGCAGTTCGACAGGCTCACTGACCACGTGCCGAAGTGCTCACTGTAGCACCTGTCGAAATCACCTTTACACACTTACGGGCTGACTAAACGCCCCCGTTCGGATGAGGCTCCTGCCTCTGTCGGTCTATCTCTTCGGATTGCACCTGATAAATATACCTTATTCTATGTCTTCCATCTAAAGTCAACCTCAATTACGTCTATCTACATTTCTAATCCATAGTTCGACTGTAGCTCTTGCCCATTTGCCTAAACATTCCAAGTCCGGTACAAAGCAGCCGGACTTGGAATGTTTAGGGGAATTGCAACAAAACATTTATCTTTGAACAACCTTGGCGTGCAGGAGCTGGATGCTAGGGAGATGAGGGAGACGGATGGGGGAATTGTAGGCTGGGCGCTAGCCCTTGGAATTGCTCTTGGCGCAACAACTGTATATTTAGCAATTAATAAATGGGGTGAAAAAGATTGCCCTGAAGAAGTTAATTAACTATAATTGGTAAATCAGTAGTATTACTACACAATAATTCGAAAAAAATGAACGAGTTTGAATTACAAGAATTAACACACGAAGAGGCTATTTCTACTAACGGTGGCAGTATATTTTCCTCAATTGTGTTAGGATTCATCATTGGAGGTGGCGCTGCCATAGTTGTTCAATTTGTGCACGACCTAATTCATAGTGATGATTGAAAAGGCTAATATTCTCTTTCAAGATTAAATTAGGTGCCCGAATAGTCCAATATTATTTGGGCACCCAATTATTCAAATTATTATTAACACTACTGTTATATGTCAAGTTATTACACAAAACCACATTGTATAGTTTTACTGTTCCTTTTTAGTGTTACATTCAGCTCTACCAACATTTTAGCCAGTAGCATAGAGCAAAAAACATCTAACCAAAACATTACAGAGCGTTCAGTTTCCGACTCTACAGCCAACGAAAAGAGGGTTACACGAGCAAATGATTACAATGTACGATCCTCATTCCTACTTGTTGATAAGCCAGCTCGCCTTTACACAATGCGTCAGTATAGCCAGAACTATTTTGGGGCATATTTACTAGCTGCTAACAGTGCTCACAAAAACTTTAAGTTCATACCTGCAGCCTATTCGCTGTTGGCTTTCTCGGCTATCTTGGGTATGCCACTAACCCACGAAGAGGGTCACCGCTCCGTGCTCACCTACAAAAACATTGGATCAATTTCTCGACCATACTTTAACGATAAAGGAGCCGCATACGTACAGGGGGTTACCAACCAAACATTAATAGACTTCAGAAATAGCGACCTAACTAACTACATTCGTCTACATACGGCTGGTTTAGAATCGGACTATATGCTTTCGAAAAGAGCAGAAATGCATATGGCTTTTAACCCTCACAATCAAAAGCTTTTGTATTTTGAGTACTTTATGCGCAAGGGGTCTCTTATGCAGTACTACCTAACGGGGCTATTTAAATACGATTTTGACCTTGTGGAGGAAACCGATGAGCTTAAGCGCGATATTGTTGGGCATGATGTGTACGGAGCGGTAAGGCATATCCACCAACCAGAAATGGAGTTTAAAAGGTACATTCAATATGAAGACTTGAACAAAGAGGAGCGGAGTATGATTAAGCGCATTGGTTGGCGCTCGCTACTTAACCTCGCCTCACCTTTTCTCATTTTTAAAGATGGGTTCACAGCCTTCTCAACTATAAACTTTAACTTTAGCCTAGGATACACAATGTCTCCCTTTGGCGATTTTATCGACCAGAATATTTGGCTAAAGATTAACGAAAACAAATACAAAATTTACCTACGGCAACACCAGAATAAGCACACTTGGTTTCCAGCAGCTGGAGTAGGCTTATTCGATTTTCAGGTTGGAAAAAAGTTCCTACTCGATACAGACATCCACATATGGCAACAGCCCGTAGAATTATCGTTTACAGAAACCGATGGCTTTTGGGGAGGCGCTTTCGACTTCACATTAAGATACCTAGTTAACCCCAACATGGGAGAAAGGCTCAAAAGAATATCCGTTGATCTTGGAGTGACAGGTAAAACCAAGGGTTTTATGCCAGAGGAGATGGAACTCGACAAATCAATTGGCTGTCGATTTGGATTATCGATATACTACTAAGAACCCAAGCTCGGCTGACCCTCCGTTCGGCTGAGGCTCCTGCCTCAGTCGGTCTATCCAATCAGGCTTTGCCTGCAATTAAAAATTTCCAAATGTATTATGCTCACGGATTGACTATTCGCTAAGCAGGTAGTCACCCCGTGAGTAAGTGGATGCATCCGTACCTTCCTGTCCGGGCGCGACTTAAAGTCGCACTCGGACTACTACACGAAAAGAATCTGAACGCTGGTTGCGCTTTTTTACCAGAGTCCCTTTTTTCCGGACGCTACGAAAATATCTTTGTGGCGTAACGTTACAAAACCTCACACCGCCCATTGCGGTGTGCAAAAAAATTATTAACCTTTAAAAACTAATTGAAATGAAACATTTATCTTTGAACAACCTTGGCGTGCAGGAGCTGGATGCTAGGGAGATGGTGGAAGTTGATGGGGGGGTTGCTTGGATAGCTGTTGTTGGTGCAATAATCTATGTTTATAATAATTGGGATGACTTTGCAGAGGGTTTTAAAGAGGGTGTAGCCGAACATTATCAAGACTAAGTTTCTTAATTTTAAAACATCAAGGAAATGAAAACAAAAAAAGACTTCATTATTGAGCAATTTGAATTAGTTGAACTATCTAAACAAGAATATTCAAACACAAATGGTGGAGATCCCTTTATGAAAGATCTTGGAAAATTCTTGGGTGACTTATTTGGTGGTATAACATCAAGACATAAATATACCGATTCTTTGACATTTGGTAAAATTTAATATGATTATCCGTTAACTTACCTAAAACACTGAAAATTATCTTACGTCATTGATTGCCTGCCGCCTGCCTGCCTTTGCTGGCAGGCAGGCGGCAGGCAGGCGGTATTCTGGGAGTGTTTTTACAATAAGGCAACTTATTGATTTTCAGAACACAAGGATTACTTCAACTCTCAATGAACGAGAGTTTCGTAATGACGATTGAACGGTTTGGTATGGATGCGGATAAACATAAAATTTAATTTTTTTAAACTACAAATGAAGGGGATTAAAATTCTACCCTTCATTTTTTAAATCCTTCTAAGTCTTTTTTTTAATCAACTAGTAAAATGAAAACTGAAAAGAAAGAAAATCCTTCAGAGGATCTATCTGAAGATTACGTTAAGTTAAAGCAAGAAGTGAAGATTCTTCGTTTTTTTGTTATTTTAGTTGTTCTGATACAACTTTATAATCTTATTGCTAGATTTTTAGGTTAATTAATCCTCCGTTCGGCTGAGGCTCCTGCCTCAGTCGGTCTATCCAATCAGGCTTTACCTGCAATTAAAAATTTCCAAATGTATTATACTCACGGATTGACTATTCGCTAAGCAGGTAGTCACCCCGTGAGTAAGTGGATGCATCCGTACCTTCCTGTCCGGGCGCGACTTAAAGTCGCACTCGGATAACTACAAAAAACAATTATCCTTTAAAAACAATTAAAATGAAACAATTATCTTTGAACAACCTTGGCGTGCAGGAGCTGGATGCTAGGGAGATGGGGGAAGTTGATGGGGGTGGAATTGTAATTGGCTTTTTACTTCTTTTTAGCGGTGCTGTATTAACAGATATGTTAATGAATCCAAGTTCAGCCTTAGATGCACTTGAAGAAGGATATAATAGTACAAATAGATATTAAAGCTATGAAAAACTTAATCAACAAGGAGTTTTTAACTAAGTTAGACTTAGTCGAGCTCAACTCAAAAGAGTTAAATAGTTATTCAGGAGGAAGTGTGTCTGAATTTACTGAATGGTTTCTAAATCAAGTCGGTAAAATTGCTGGGGAAATGAAAAATAAAATGCATGAGGATACATACTGGTATAAATCTTTTACTCATTAGTAAAATTCATTGGGAATGATTACTTCTCATTCCCAATGAATTTCATATATTAACAAAATCAACACCTATTTAAATTTAAACATACTTTAGAATGAATAAATTATTAAAAACTGTAGCATTATGCGTAATTGCAAGTGCTGAATGGATATTTGGGAATCTTTTAATTAGATATTATCAGAATGATAAGATTTGGAATTGGGATGAACCATCTATAATTCCTCCTTTAGTTGTTTCAATTATAGCAATTGGGTACACTAGCACCCAAATCTTTTTAAAAAAACGTAAAACAACCCTGAACTCGGCTGAATAAGCTATCTCCTCGTTCGGCTAAAGTTTACCTACCAAAGGTAGGCTGCGCCCCAGTCGAATTTATTCTGGTAAGCTATGCCAGATTTTTGTAGTTAATCTTTTTGCCTTAACTAGCAACCCGTACGGCATACTTGAACGATTCCAAGACCGGCACAAAGCAGCCAGACGTTGTTTTACCACTCAGGGGGTGACTATTTGCTAAGCAAATAGTCACCCCCTGAGTAAACAAACAAGCAATAAACTACCTAAACCGCTTCTCCAGCTCATCAACCCCAAGTATGGTGATGGTGGGCTTGCCATCGGGCGAGAGGTTGGGCTGCTGGCAGGCAAAGAGCTTATCCACCAAGTCCTGCATCTCTATGGGCTCAAGCGGACGGTTGTAGGGTATGGATCCTGCTTTGGCCAACGACAAGGCCAACCTATGGTGCATTTCCTCGCCCTGCCCGCCAGTATTCCCTTTAAAAGCAGCCAGAAAGCCTTGGATTAGCTGCTCGGCATTATTCGTCTTTACGTTTGAGGGCAGGGCATTTACTGCAATGGTATTCTGCCCCATAAAGCTAACCACTACACCTAGTGCTGTAAGGTCATCGATTACGCTATGTAGCAAGGCAAAATCGCCTGCGCTAAGCTCAATGGTCTGCGGAAAAAGTTCCTGCTGCGCGCTGGCCGATCCGACCAAAATGCTTTGCATATAGTTCTCGTATAGGATACGCTCATGCGCCCGTTTCTGGTCAATCACCATTAGCCCCGACTTAACCGAGGTAAGGATATATCGATTTTTAACCTGAAAGAATCGTTCTGATGGTTTAGGAACCTTGGGCTCACTCTCAACCTGATTGAAAAGGATGGGCGATTGCTGCTCTGGCTGCTCCTCAAAACCCTTACCCTGCTCCTGCTGAAACAGATCTTGCCATCCCCTGGCCGAAGGCCTATGCTGCCGAGAGGTTTGCTGCGACGATGAGCGGCTAACGTAATTGCGATCGAACGGGTTATAGTCGGGGTTTACCTCAATCTCTGGCGGGCTTACGGGCGCGCTGGGGGGAAAGAAGGGTACATCAATCACCATCTCCGAGTCGAAATCGATGGAAGGCACAATGGCGAACTTCCCCATAGCCTCACGCACCGACGCATTGAGTATTTGCCATATCATCCTTTCGTCCTCAAACTTAATTTCCGTTTTGGTTGGATGGATATTCACATCGATGGATCCGGGGTCGGTTTTCAGGAAAATAAAGTATGGGGGAATACTATCGATGGGGATAAGCTTTTCGTAAGCCCTCATCACTGCTTTGTGCAGGTAAGGGTTCTTCATGAACCGATTGTTCACAAAAAAGAATTGCTCGCCGGGGCTCTTCTTGGCGCTCTCGGGCTTTCCTATAAAACCCGAAATTTCGATAACAGATGTATGTGTACTAATATCGATAAGATGTTGCCCCAGATTCTTACCCATAAGGTGTGCAATGCGCTGCTTCACGTTGCCAGAGGGTAGCTTATATACATCGGCACCATTGTGCGATAGCGAGAATGCTACGGATGGATTTGCAAGCGATACCCGCTGAAACTCGCTGATGATATGCTTTAGCTCAAGCGACGAGCTCTTCAGAAACTTACGGCGAGCAGGAATATTAAAGAAAAGATTTTTAACGCAGATAGACGTGCCAGTCGGGCACGATACGGCTTCATGCTCGACCAGCTCCGAACCCGAAATCCTAATGCTAGTACCCACTGCATTATCATGGGTACGGGTTTTCATCTCCACCTCGGATACGGCTGCAATGGAAGCCAGCGCCTCACCACGGAAACCCATTGTTTGTATGGCAAACAAATCGTTGGCCTGTCGGATTTTGGATGTGGCATGCCGCTCGAAGCAAAGCCTTGCATCGGTTTCGGACATTCCGCACCCATCATCAATTATTTGGATAAGGGCCTTACCCCCATCGCGGATAACCACCTGAATGTTTTGTCCGCCAGCATCAATAGAATTCTCCATAAGCTCCTTAACAACTGACGCAGGGCGTTGAACCACCTCACCAGCGGCAATTTGGTTGGCAACCGAATCGGGTAAAAGTTGTATTACATCGGGCATAAAAAATCTATAGGTATAAAAGGTAGTATGCCAATAGGCAAAGAATAATAAAAATGACAAATAATCTTAGGGCTGAACCACGGTTAGCCCTCCCACTTATCTTTTGCTCATACTGCCTTCGCATTTGCCCTTTGATAAGCGACACCCTGGGAGCATCCTCATCGGCCTCACCCATCTCCTGTTTAATCCGCTGCTCACGCTGCTTGAGGGCCTCCTTGCGCGCATCGTAATACTGGGGCGCATAATCGAACCGCTTGGGCTTTGGCGTTTTGAAAAATGTTATCATTCCCATAATCGTAATTTTTGATTTTAAAAATCTTTTTAGAAACGACAAGGTGGGCGTTTCAACCCTAAGCTAAATACCCTTAACCCTCTGTGGATTATTCCTTACAAAGTCGTTCCAGCTTGAGGCTCGCTTCCCTCCCACATCGAGCTTTTGCTGATAGAAGTGACATACCGCAGCAGCAAGGCCATCGGTGGCATCGAGCGTTTTGGCATCGAACTCCCTAGTTTTTAAGATACTTTGAAGCATGATGGCAACCTGCTCCTTGGATGCGTTGCCCTGTCCGGTAATGGCGAGCTTAATTTTACGCGGGGCATACTCGAATATTGGAACTGACCTCGATAGGGCGGCGGCCATGGCTACTCCTTGCGCCCGTCCAAGCTTGAGCATGCTCTGCACATTCTTCCCAAAAAATGGGGCTTCAATCGCCACATCATCGGGCAAATACTCGTCGACCAGCTGTTGCACCCGTTCGTAAATAGCCTTGAGCTTAAGGTAGTGATCCTTATACTTCTTGAGCTCAATCACACCCAGAACCACCAGTTCCACCTTACTCTTGCCGCTGGCTTTTATAATGCCATAGCCCAAAACCGAGGTGCCGGGGTCAATCCCTAGTATTATGCGTTCTGCTGGTTGGTTCACCGTGTAAAATAGTCTTTGTTACCGGCAAAGATAACAAATTGTAAAGGATTTGGCAGAATGCCCCACATACCCTGAAGGGATTAAGCTACCACGCCCCTATCTCGCTGCGAATGCCATTTTGCTTGGGGTAAACCATTTGGCTGGCAGCGGAATAGCTTTGCTTGGAAGCCTCGCCAGTGATAAAGGCTATTGCCGCAGCAAGGCTAGCCTCACCCAGGTCGCCAAAGGGGTAGCTAACCCCATCGTTTGCCAGAATATCTACAGGGATTCCATCGTAGTAATCGCCCTCATTATTGGCATTCAAAATCTTAAAGCAAATGGGTACAAACGCCCAATCGAACGACTCTGATGTAAAGATGTACATCCCCACTGGCTTGCCATATGTATCTTGCCCAACCAAAGTTACCTCCATATGAGGAAAAAGGCCATTGATAACTAGCTCGCTAGCCGAGGCCGAATTACCTGTGGTGATAAACACAACCCGGCTTAAATCCAGAGAATTCGCCTTTTGAGACATTAAGATGTTCTCGTTTCTATCCGATTGTTTATCGTTGTGCACATAGCGCCCCAGAACCTGATTGTTTGCCGTTGCTCCTGCAATAAGATTGGCCAAATGCACGGCGGTTTGTACGCTTCCCCCGCCATTGTAACGCAAATCGACAATAAGTTCGCTTACTCCTTGGGTCAAAAAATCATCAAAAACCTCATCCAGCTCATCTATCGTTGGGCCAATAAAACCCTTTAGCACAAAGTAGCCTACCTTACCGATGCTGGTTTCGTAAATCGAGTCCATTAGCACGGTATTCATCACCACCTCTCGCTTGGCCACATTGGCCACCACCTCGGTACCGTCAGGATCAATCAAAGTAAAGGTTGCGCTTGCCAAGGCGAGCAAAGAGTTGGCATTGGAAGGTGTGACCACAGAATTGTTGATTTTGCTAATTCTCCATCCACGGTCTACTCCGTATGCTGCCAAAGGGGAGTCCTTAAAAACAAAGGTTATCCAAAGATTATCATCCCTATCGAACCCCATTCCAATTCCATAGCCTTGAAACTCTCCCTGATTGTAGTATGCATCAATCTCCTGCTTGGTGCTTATGTAGCTCCACCTATCCAACTCCTTATACACAAGGGCATCGAGCAGCTCAACGGGTGAAGGGTAATTCTTGTAATCAACCGAGGGTAACTTTTCGTACCATAGGTAGTAATCGTCCATAACCAGAACCAGCTGCTCGTTGGCCAGGATGTTCTGATCAACCTCAGGATCGTCCTTCTTACAACTTGTTACGCAAAGGGCTGCAAAAAGTATTGCAATAAGAGTAACTCTGGTATTCATAATAGTATTTATTTAAGTTCTTTTACTTCCACTCAGCTGTTGAAACAATATGCTCCCCACAATAACAAGCAAACCTACAATGGTTGTCCAGTATATCTGCTCGCCCACAAAAAAGTGAATAAACACCAAGCTTACAAACGGCACAAGGTAAATTATATTGTTCAGCTTTGCCTTGCTTTCGGCTATAGCCAAAGCCTTTAGCCACAGCACAAATGTAATGCCCATTTCGAATGAGCCCACGTACAAAGAGCCAATAATTCCCATTAAATTTATGCTCCAAAAATCGCTAAAGAACAAGCCAGCAGCAAATGAGTAAATTGTGGCAAACAGAAAGTTGAAGAAAAGGCGAATAACGGGATCGAGCTTGGCGTTACGCAGATTAAGTATCCAGTATAATGCCCAAATAACGGAGCTTGACAAGGCCAGCATAACACCCAATGGACTCTTGATCTCAATGCTAGATATATTACCCTCGGACGATATAAGGATTACCCCGCCAAAGCTAATTAGCAAAGCGAAAACGCCTTTAACAGTAATTTTCTCGCCTAGCAATGGCACCGACAGTAACACTAGAACTAATGGCCATATAAAGTTGAGAGGCTGGGCTACCTGCGCTGGAAGCAATTCATACGCCCGTAGCAGGATGAAATAGTAACCAAATGGGTTAAGCAAACCTAGATACAGCGAGGGGATTAGCTCTGCGCGTGAAGTTTTGACCATCAACCTATACTTGCCACTAAAAAGGATAATTGCCAATAGAAGCAGGGTCGAAAACATTGACGACCAAGCCAATAGCTGTACAAACGAGAAGTGGTTGAGTGTAAATTTAAACGCCGATGCTGCCGTTCCCCAAAAGAGGATGGTTAGACCGGCAAAGATATAGGAGAGCTTTTTAGTCTTCATATTGAGCCTTGGGCATACTTGTTACAACCAACAAATATAACAAACCGACTCATCTTAGGTTTTGCAAAAACCCAAAAAGAATCGGTTAGGCTAAAATATTTATAAATAGCTATATTCTTTCGAATCCACAGAAGGGTTGAAGTACCTTTGGGATATTTATCCCACTCTCATCCTGGTTATTCTCTAGCAATGCGGCTAATACCCTTGGTAATGCTAAGGAACTGCCATTTAGCGTATGTGCAAGCTGGTTCCGGGTTTCGCCCTCCTCGCGATAGCGAAGCTTTAGCCTGTTCGCCTGAAAAGACTCGAAGTTGGAAACGGAGCTTACCTCGAGCCACTTCTCCTGCGCTGCCGAGTAAACCTCAAAATCGTAGGTTAAGGCCGATGTGAAGCTCATATCGCCACCGCAAAGACGGACAATGCGGT
>JAVERU010000157.1:0-6334 GCA_034006965.1 Tenuifilaceae bacterium | reverse complement strand
ATGTACGTAATGAGACCGTGGACTGTACGTCAGTACGCAGGTTTTTCAACCGCTGAGGAGTCAAATGCATTTTACCGTCGGAACCTGGCCGCTGGCCAAAAGGGTTTGTCGGTTGCGTTCGACCTAGCAACACACCGTGGTTACGATAGCGACCATCCCCGCGTGGTGGGCGATGTGGGTAAAGCCGGTGTGGCCATCGACTCCATTGAGGATATGAAAATCCTTTTCGATGGCATACCCTTGGATAAGATGTCGGTTTCGATGACCATGAACGGTGCCGTGTTACCAATTATGGCTTTCTACATTGGCGCTGCGCTTGAGCAGGGTGCTACCCTCGACCAGCTGGCCGGTACAATCCAAAACGATATCCTAAAAGAGTTCATGGTGCGTAATACTTACATCTACCCACCCGAATTCTCAATGAGGATTATTGCCGATATCTTCCAGTACACCGCCAAGTATATGCCCAAGTTCAACAGCATATCAATCTCGGGATACCATATGCAGGAGGCTGGCGCAACTGCCGATATTGAGTTGGCATACACCCTTGCCGATGGTCTTGAGTACCTGCGTACCGGTGTAAATTCCGGACTCGATATCGATGCTTTTGCTCCTCGCTTGTCGTTCTTCTGGGCCATTGGTATGAACCATTTCATGGAGATTGCCAAGATGCGTGCAGCACGTTTGCTCTGGGCTAAGATTGTGAAGCAGTTCAACCCCAAAAATCCAAAGTCGCTAGCTTTACGTACGCATAGCCAAACCTCAGGATGGAGCTTAACCGAGCAGGATCCGTTTAACAACGTGGCTCGTACATGTATCGAGGCTATGGCTGCGGCGCTTGGTCACACCCAGAGCTTGCACACCAACGCGTTGGATGAGGCCATTGCGCTACCAACCGATTTCTCGGCTCGTATTGCCCGTAACACGCAGCTTTACCTTCAGGAGGAAACCGATATAACCCGCGCGGTTGACCCATGGGCTGGCTCGTACTACGTTGAGACCCTTACCCATGAAATTGCTCACAAGGCGTGGGCGCTTATCCAGGAGGTTGAGGAGCTGGGCGGTATGGCAAAAGCCATTGAAACTGGCTTGCCAAAGATGAGGATTGAGGAAGCTGCTGCTCGCAAGCAGGCTCGTATCGACTCTGGCCGCGATATTATTGTTGGTATCAACAAGTATCGCCTCGATAAGGAAGACCCCATCGAGATTTTAGATGTTGATAACACCGCAGTTCGCGAAAGCCAGCTGCGCCGACTAAAGGAGCTTAAGGCTAACCGCGATGAGGCCAAGGTACAGGAGGCGCTTGCTGCTATTACCAAATGCGCCGAAACTGGCGAGGGTAACATCCTAGAGCTATCGGTTGAGGCTGCACGACTTCGCGCCACCCTTGGCGAGATTTCCGATGCTTGCGAAAAGGTTGCTGGTCGTTACAAAGCGGTTATTCGTTCAATTTCAGGAGTTTATTCAGCAGAATCTATGGATGATAAAGTATTTGCCGAAGCCCGCGAGCTGTGCGACAAGTTTGCCAAGCTTGAGGGTCGTCAGCCACGTATCATGATTGCCAAAATGGGGCAGGATGGTCACGACCGTGGCGCAAAAGTGGTTGCCACTGGCTATGCCGATATTGGATTCGATGTGGATATCGGACCTCTATTCCAAACCCCAGCCGAGGCTGCCAAGCAGGCCGTTGAGAACGATGTGCATATTCTTGGCGTATCGAGCTTAGCGGCTGGTCACAAAACCCTTGTGCCTCAGGTGATGGAAGAGTTGAAAAAGCTGGGTCGTGAGGACATCATGGTGATTTGTGGTGGTGTAATCCCATCGCAAGATTACCAGTACCTATACGACCAAGGTGTGGCAGCTATCTTTGGCCCCGGCACCTCGGTATCGCTTGCCGGTAAGCAAATTCTTGAGCTGCTTATGCAAAGATTCGACGATTAGTTTTAAATACTAATACTAAAAAAAGCTCAGCAAGTATTTGCTGGGCTTTTTTATACTTCTTTAGTATCCAGCGCATCTCGCAGCCCGTTGCCAATTAGCGTAAAGGCTAGCACCAGCAGCATTATAGCCACGCCGGGCAGAATGGCAAGGTATGCCTTGTCCATTATCAGATATCCATAGTGATCTTTTATCATTGTGCCCCACGATGGGATTGGGGGCTGAACGCCAATTCCCAAAAAGCTCAAACCGGCCTCCAGCAGTATGGCAGTGGCAAAGTTACCTGCCGATATTATGGCCACTGGCCCCATAACGTTGGGTAGTATGTGCCTAAACACAATTCGTCTGGTACCAAAACCCAACACCTTTGCCGCCTCAACAAACTCCTTCTCCCTGAGGCTCATAACCTGCCCGCGAACTACACGAGCCACCTCAACCCACATGGTAAGGCCCACGGCCACAAAAATCTGCCAAAAGCCCTTACCTAACACCATGGTTAATGCAATAACCATTAGCAGCGTGGGGATTGACCACACCACGTTTATTAGCCACATCACAAAATCGTCGTACCGGCCACGGATATAACCAGCCGTTGCGCCCAGCGTAATGCCAATAAGCAGCGATATGGCCACCGCAATAAACCCCACAGCCAGCGATATGCGCGAACCAATAAGCAGTCGGCTTAGCATATCGCGCCCAAACCTATCGGTACCCAGCCAAAAGTGGCGGGTTTTTACATGCTTTTTTTCAATTGCCGATGCAATATCGGCTTTGGTAAATTCAGTTGGTCCTTCATTGCCCCAAATGGTTATGCTGTTATCTTTTATTTTGATGTTTTTACTGCTATGGTTAGGGAATAGCACATCTGACACGGGGTAAACGCTTTCAATGGTGATGCTATCCTCGGGTTCGGTATATTCTGTTACAATAATTTTCCAGTCCTCAATTCGGTAATCGAGCATTGGAACCTCGCGGAACTGGCTTTGCTCACCACCAATAAGTTTTCCGAGAAATCCCTTCTTTTCAACATCAGTGCTTTTGGGGATTAGGAAGAATTTTGTTTTAAAACCTGGTTTTTGTG
The DNA here is from genome assembly GCA_034006965.1 of Tenuifilaceae bacterium. Lineage (GTDB taxonomy): Bacteria > Bacteroidota > Bacteroidia > Bacteroidales > Tenuifilaceae > Perlabentimonas. Next base: position 3,315 of record JAVERU010000157.1, on the reverse strand, counting down.
TGGCAATCGCCAAATGCTGATTATTGGCCCACGGGGTTGAGTCGGGAGCAATTAAGTAACCCAGTACAGCCAAAACGGCAATCAGCCCAACAAACACCGATGAAGTTAGCGAGAGCCTATTCCGAAAAAATTTCCGAAATGCTACTTGCCACGGTGACCCCTCCCTGTTGTTGCTGTTCTTCATTCAATATTCAGTGTTCGATATTCATTATTCTAAATTCAACATTTCCTTTCGTTTCCACTTAATATTAGTCAGCATTGCCATGGCAAACGCAATAACTATATATATTGGGTAAACCAGTTGCAAAGGTATAAAAACAATTAGTAGCGATAGCTTTTTGTAGTGACTAAGGAATGGTGTCAGCAGCAGCAAATCGGCTATGGATTTTACAACGTATCCTAATCCCAGCATTTTTAAAGATGCAATATTCCAAAACGATAGCACGGCTAATGCCACTAGCAAAAGGTTGAATAGTAGCACTGTAAAGCCAACAGCAATGGCTGCAGAGTCAGTATAGCCAGTCGATTTTGAAGCCCAGCGTGCACGTTGAGCAAGGAGCTTGCCAACCGATTTTACGGGTTGGGTTAAAACCATAGCACCCTCACCCTGAAGGGGCGATATTCTGAAATCCTTTTTGCGCTTGGCGCTATGCAGCAAAAACACATCGTCGCCCGAAGCGTATTTCGGGTTTAGCATTTGCTGCTCAAAACCAAGAGCACTGCTGTTGAACGATAAATTTGCTGCGCTTGCCATAAACGGGATGCCAATACTGCAGGCTCCAATGCTGCTTGCCGTTAGGCTTGCGTGTTCAAGGGCCTGCATCTTTTCAAAAAAAGTATTTGTTGGTGATATCATTACAGGCCCAATAAGCATATGCGCTTTTTTTGCTTGATAGGCTAATGAAATGCTACGTAACCAGCTAGTAGGGTGAGTGCAGTCGGCATCGGTAAGTACAACGGTATCGTTTTTTGCAAGTGTAACACCCAAGGCAACCGCCTGCTTTTTTCCTTCGCTATGGCTGGGCAGCTCGGCTAGTTGTATGTTAGCGTGCTGCTCTGCCCATTTTTTGGCCATGGGCCAAGTATTGTCGGTTGAGTGGTCGTTAATTAGAATTATTTCATAATTCTCAGCTGGATAATCTTGCTTTAGTATCGATATAAGTAGGTTGTCAATATTTGCCTCCTCGTTACGAACTGCCACAACAATAGATAAGGGGATGGTTTGGTTTTTAGAAGAATTGGGGTCACGATAAAAAAGTAACCCTATTGCAAATAGGGCAAACACAACAAAGTATGCAGATGCAAGAAATATTATTACGTAAAACATTTTGTTATCCTAAGAAATGATGGTTGAATACAGTACCATTTATTCTGGCTGAAAATTATGGTCCGACACTTACAAAGCATTGTGGGTGTTTAATAAAAACTCTATGTATTGAGGTATTTTGCTGCTTAAGAAATAGGGTATATTAGCAAGAATGTATGGTGTTCCGCTTGGCGTTTTGGCTTTCTCTACCCTAAATTCCCCTGCATAAAGCCTAAGTGCAAAAGGATGGTTGGCTCTATCAACAAATTGGTGCAAGGAACGCAATCGACCCTGTTTGCCCGATTTTACTTCAATCGGAATTACGTATTTTCCATATTGATATAAGAGATCAACTTCGGCAGTAGAGTCTTTTTCCTCTCTTACCCAAAAATGTGGCTCATACCTGTTGTCGTAATTTGTTGTAATAAGCTCTTGGGTAACTATTTGCTGTGCAATTTTTCGTCTGTGGAAAGCATTTAAGTCCTCAACATTAAGCAGGTCACCTTGTACCAGAATGGAGTTATTAAGGAGGCCAGTATCAAGGAATTGCAATCGCGGCCTTTTTCTTAGGTCTGAGATAATTGGTGGTTCAAGACTGGTTGATGGGTATATCAGCCTTACAATACCGGCAAGGTCTAATGCACGCATAACTTCACCTACTTCGCGCGAGCGGTAGTTCGATTTGCCAAAGCCCTCAAACTTTATCCTGTCGGTCTCAAATGGTGCGGTTTCAAGTACGTGACGAATAATCCTTCGCTCTGTATCGTTGCTGGAGTACTTTTCGGCATCGTCTCTAAACGATTGCCATAAACTATTATAGATAGTCGAAAGATTGCTAATGTTTTTGGTAGTGATGTATTGAGCCACTATTTCGGGCATTCCACCAATAACTGTGTAATCGTGAAACAGATTGAGTAAAGATGAATGTGCATACGATGGCAACGGAACTGTATTTAACGCTTCAACAGCAGGGATATTCCCTAGCGAATAAAGATATTCTTCAAAACTTAATGGGTGTAGATATAGGTAACTAACTCGCCCAACAGGAAAGTTTGGAACCTTTTGTAAGGCAAATTCTAAAAGCGACCCAGCAGCCAATAAGTATATATCGGGACGCTCCTCATAAAAATACCTTAGATTTTGTATGGCTTTTGGAGATTCTTGAATTTCGTCAATAAAAAGGAGTGTCTTACCACCGCTAGTCTTTTGCCCTTTTAGTAAGTACGCAGCGTTAAGGATTTTGTTGATATCGTCAATTTTAAAAAGATCTCGATCCCTCTCCTTTTCAAGGTTGAGTTCAATAAAATCATCAAATTCTTTTGCAAATTCCCTAACAAGTGTAGTTTTCCCAACCTGTCGAGCCCCACGGATAATGAGTGGTTTTCTATTGGTCGAATTTTTCCATTCCCTCAACCTTTCAATCGATTTTCTGTATAAAATCATACTGTAACGTTATAAAGAGTAGGTAAATTTACTGATAAGTTGTAATAAAGCGAGGGTTATCTGTTTTTATTTATGTGTTTAACCTTTACGCTAAAAGAAACTCCTCAATTAAACCAGCTGCTTTTTCAATTTCCTCGGCTGGTCGGGCAATATTAAGGCGCAGCCAGCTAGCGTAGTTCTTGCTAAAATGCTCGCCCGGTATGGTTGCCACACCCGTCTTGCTGTATAGCTCGCTGGCAAAATCGAATCCATCGTTAATGCCCTTGGGTAGCTTTGCCCAAATAAAGCATCCTCCATTGGTTGGAGGAATTGTAAATCCTAGCCTTTCCAGTATGGGCGCAAGGTAGTTGAAGTTGGCTTTAACATCGTTCCTGAAGTTTGCAACAAACTTATCCCCAAACTCATTGCTCTCAAGGTAGGTTGCTAGTGCCTCTTGTAGGATCGATGGTGCGCAAAGCCCAATATAATCGTGTATTGAGCGTAGCCCTTTCCGATGCTCCTCGTGGGCGTAAAGGTAGCCAATGCGCCAGCCAGTTATGCATAGCATTTTCGAGAAGCTGTTCACA
>JAVERU010000156.1:0-6470 GCA_034006965.1 Tenuifilaceae bacterium | reverse complement strand
GTTTGCATCAACTTTCCACAATGCAAGCCAACATTAGCTTTAAAAATCTATAACTTGAGCTTTAATAAAGCTCAATTCATGCTAAAACTCGACTAAACGTATGAGAAGATATATAATTATTGCAATAGCAGCTATTGCATACCTTAACGCATTTGCCCAACCTAAAACCGATGCCAATGTATTTGGCCACATCATTAACGCTGCCGATGGCGAGCATATACCCTTTATAAATGTTTTGGTAAAAGATACCCGAATTGGTACCATTACCGATGCCTCCGGCCACTACATCCTAACCAATATCCCCATAGGTGAGCATACCCTAATTGTAACGGGTATGGGTTTCGAAACAAAAACAATCAATTTTTCAATTCAAGCCAAGCAAACCATTGAGATTGATGTTGAGGTAGTCCCTACCGATATTAACCTCGATGCCATTGTAATCACCTCATCGCCAACAGCCAGCGGATTCCGTTATCAGCCCGATATGAGCTATGTGGGCGAGGAGCTACAGAAACGCTCCGAAATTTCGTTTGGCGAAATGTTGAACAACTCGCCCGGAGTTGCCATGCGGTCCATGGGTTCAACCCCTGCCCGACCCGTAATACGGGGTATGGATGGCGATAGAATTTTGGTACTCGAGAACGGTGAACGCATGGGCGATATATCCGAAACATCAGCCGATCACTCCATTGCGTTAGATCCACTGGCTGCAAGCAGAGTAGAGGTGATTCGTGGCCCCGCCAGCTTGCTTTACGGCTCAAGCGCACTGGGCGGAGTAATAAACATAATTACAACCGATATCCCCGATCGGTGGGACCATGGATCCCACGGCGTGTTCTCGCTTCAGGGTGCAACAATGAATAAAATGGGGGCTGGTTTTGGCCGATACACCTACGGAAACGACAAATGGTCGGCAACCGGACGTGTTGCCTACAGAGAGTCATCTGATATTAATACTCCCGATGGTATAATTCCTGGCACATCGATGAGCAACTTGGATGCTGCAGCAGGTTTTGGGTTTAACTCCAGTAACAAAAGCGGTGGATTGAGCTTTTCGATTGCCAATCAGGTTTACGAGATTCCCGAATTCATAGATGATCCTAACCAAGGGGTAGAAATTCAAATGCAACGGCAAGCAGTGCAAGGTCGTACTAACATTGAGCGCAAAGGCTTTTTCGACAAGGCGCAAGTAAGGTTTAACGCCACCCGTATGTACCAGCAGGAGGTTGAATACGAATGGGTAGGTGAGCAAAGAGACGATGAAATTGAGCTTGAGTATGAGAAGTACTCCTTAAGCTCCACTGCAACAATTCAGCATAAGCCATTTAGCTTTTTCGACAGGGGTGCAGTTGGCTTTAATCTGCATGCCCATAATCTCGATATCCGCGGAGAGGATGCCTATACCCCGGGGGAGGTTAGGGTAAACCTTGGGGCATTCACATTCCAGGAGATTCCCCTGTCGAATAAAATGCGATTGCAAGCGGGTTTACGCATCGATTTTCAACATACCAGCGCTATTTTTGGCGATAATACTTCTCAAACAAACGGTACCCGTAATGCATTGAACTACACCGGGTCGTTAGGGTTTAATCATCGTCCCATCGAAGGACTTGAGGTGGGTGGGCAGTTTGCCCGCTCGCACCGAAACCCCTCGGTGGAGGAACTTTATGCCGATGGTATTCACCTAGGGGCTGGGGTTTACGAGATTGGGAATACAAATCTAAAGGACGAGGTTGGACAAGGTGGTGACCTATTTTTACGCTGGACAAGCGATATTATTGAGGTTGAGCTGGCTAGCTTCGTAAACGCATTCAAAAACTATATCATTTTTGAGCCCACAGGCAACTTTGATCCCGAATCGGGCTATCCAATCTTCCAGTACTCTGGCGACGAAGCCCGCCTCATAGGGGGCGAACTGTCAACTAGCATCAAACCTTTTAAGGGTTTTGAAATTGGATTGGGTTCCGATTTTGTGAATGGAAGGAGGATAACCAATGGGAATGACTATTTACCGTTCATCCCTCCATTCAGGTTCATGGCCAGCCTTGAGTACGACTTTAATGCTGGCTGGATTGGTGCCAGTTTGGTATCGGCAGCCAAGCAAAACCGCGTTGCTCCCGATGAGGATGAAACGGAGGGATACACCCTGCTGGGCCTATCGGCTGGGTATCGCCAATCAAAATATGGCAATCACGTGCTCATACTTAGGGTTGATAACCTGCTGAACCAAAGGTATCGCGATCACCTTTCGCGAATCGAGGATAGGAATTTCCCGATGCCGGGTAGAAATATTTCGTTGGCATACCGATGGTTCTTCTAGTGGAAAATCTTTCTGATTCTACTCCAAAAGTTAAATACCAACGAAAGGATAAGAGCTACTATATATGAGTATATGGTCAACAAATCGGCTGTTTTGTAGCTAATCTCAATATTCAACATGCGTTGAAAAAGGTACGCTACATACGATGGGGTTTGCGGCGGTTGGCCAAGTTCAAGCAGTACATTCCAGTGCCAGTTGGTTAATGGACAATAACCAAGTCCATAGAATGCTCCTAGCCCAATCCACGACAAGCCTGTAAGCAAAAGGGTAGCAAGGTTTACCCTGCGGGTTGGTTTCCAAATCCACCCCAAAAGATTAAACAGGATTAGTGAGGTATGGAAACCCATGAAGAAGATATCGAGCACGCTGTAGATCATGGCGCAAGTACAAAAAGAAGGGGTGACCACGGCCACCCCTTTGTAATTTACTAATCGCTGGTCATTATGAACAGCGGCAACATTTCGAACTTCTGATAGTAGGGCCTTAACCGTTCGGTATTGTAATGCTTATCGACATTTACAACCTTCTTCTGGCTGGTTACCACATCGATGGGCATATTGTCGTATCGGCCATTCTTAAGTACAATTAATCGGCCATGCACACCTTTGAGGATTAGATCGAGCGCAAGGTTACCGAATGCCATGGGTACAATGGAGTCAATGGCATCGGGCTCACCGCCACGCACTAGGTATCCCAGCTTTTGGTTTATGGTATTCACCGTTTTGCCCTTATTAAACTTAGGGCTCAACTCCTTAATCTTTTGAGATATAATATCACCAATTCCGCCAAGCTTGGCATGGCCAAAGGCATCGAGCTCGGTTCCTGCAAACACCATTTTGTCCATTCCCTTGAACATTGCCCCCTCGCTTATCATCACCGATGAGTAGTGACTTGGGTTTTTGAGCCTATCCTCAACCAACAATTGCGTGAGCAATTCAATATCAAACTTGTGCTCAGGGATAACACAACGGTTAGCCACACCCGCCATGGTTGGTAGCATGGCCGTAAAACCAGCGTAGCGACCGAACACCTCCATAACGAGAATTCGCTCATGCGAGCCTGCTGAGGTTCTAAGAATATCGGTCATGGCAATGGTACGGGTGATACAGGTGCTAAAGCCGATGCAGTAGTCGGTTCCTGGCACATCGTTATCCATAGTTTTGGGGATGGCTATCACCTTTTCACCCTCTTGATACAGCCTAACGCCATAGCTAAGGGTATCGTCGCCACCAATGGGAATAAGGTAGTCGATGCCAAGAAAATCCAAATTCTTAATCACCTCAGGCGTGAGGTCGTTGATATCCTTACTGTACTTCTCCTGCAAATGCTTGGGCACCCTATCCTTTGCCACTTTCGATGGGTTGGTGCGAGACGTGTGAAGGAATGTACCACCAGTTCGGAATGAACGGTTCACCCTCTCTTCGGTAAGCCACTCGTAGCAATGGCTATTATCGGCTTCCTTGTCGCGAACGATCTCTATCATACCCGCCCAGCCACGTCTAATCCCTACCACTCGATAGCCTTCGCGAAGAGCGCGGATTGTCACCGCTCGGATTGCTGGATTTAGCCCGGGCACGTCGCCACCACCTGTGAGAATTGCTATTACGCCTTTTGATTTTTGTACATTTGCCATGGTTCAAAATAATTAGTTTACTGTAGATGTTAAGTCGTTGATAAGCATCATGAATGTATGATAAAAATAGATGATTTTATGCTTTACAATATTTTCAACAACCCTAATTTATCGCAAACGTTTGATGCAAGGGCAAAAAAGCCAGCCCCGTGCTTGGGGCTGGCGTATATTAGCATTCAGCCATCGGATTATTCCGTATCTTCCTCTATCAAGTAATGATTCCTATCGGCTGAGCTACGGGAAACAAGTTCGCCAAGGAAGCCTGCCATGAAAAGCTGCACACCAATTATGGCCATTACTAGGGCTATGTAAAACAAGGGCTGATCGGTAACCATACGGTAAGGAAGTCGATGGAACTGAGCGTACAGCTTGCTGGCCACAATCCAAATGGACATGCCTCCGCCAATGAGAAACATAAGGGTGCCAAGCGTTCCGAACAGGTGCATGGGTTTTTTCCCAAATCGGCTAACAAAAATTACTGTGAACAGATCGAGAAATCCATTGACAAAGCGCTCGAGCCCAAATTTGGTTATTCCATACTTGCGCTCCTGATGTTGCACCACCTTCTCCCCTATCCTTTTAAAGCCTGCCTGCTTGGCCAGCACGGGGATATACCGATGCATCTCGCCAAAAATCTCTATGCTTTTCACCACCTCGCGCTTGTAGGCTTTAAGGCCACAGTTAAAATCATGAAGTTTAATACCGGTAAACAGCCTAACCGTTCGGTTGAAAAGCTTGCTGGGGATTGTTTTGGAGATGGGGTCGTAACGTTTTCTCTTCCAACCCGACACCAAATGAAACCCCTCCTCCTTTATCATCCTGTAAAGTTCTGGTATCTCATCGGGGCTATCCTGCAGATCGGCATCCATTGTTATCACCACATCGCCCTTAACCACCTGAAAACCGGTGTGCAGGGCAGCCGACTTACCGTAGTTGCGCCGAAACTTAATTCCGTGGATAAATGGAAACTTTCCTTTAAGATCTTTAATTACATCCCAGCTCGAATCGTTGCTACCATCATCCACAAGAACAACCTCAAAGGTGAAGCTATGCTCGGTCATCACACGGTTAATCCAATCTACAAGCTCGGGAAGCGATTCCTCCTCGTTAAAAAGGGGTACTACAACTGAAATATCCATCAATAAAAAAGTATTACTCCTTGGTTTCGAATAGAGGCTCCTCTTTCTTTAGAAAGATTGAAGTGATAAGGCTGAAAATAGTTCCCATAAAGGTAAAGCCAAGAACAGATGAGAATACCATCATGAGGGGAGTTTGAAACCTCTTAACGGTTTCCATCATGGTTTCAACCTGATCGTAATCCATTCCCAATTCAAGATATGTCTCCTCAAGCATTCGGTATACCCCCTCCATGTAGCTAGGATCGATAACTGCGGTTAGCAGGTAATTATAGAAACCGTATACAATTGAGGCAAAAAGGCTTAAAAGCACGCCAAACCCAAGGGCCTTACCATAGGAGATGTAACCACCTAGCTCATCATCGCGAAATCGGATTGTTCCGTATACTATACCGCCCACAATTACTGCATAGGTTAAAAGATTTACCCATGCTGGGGGTTTGTATACATCCATTAAGTACTGAACAAGATGAATAGTAATTAGCGCTAGGGCCAACATCAGGCCATAGGTCATGGCGCTCTTCATAATATTTACTTTCTTTTCTTCCATACTTTATAAATGTGAATGTTAGTAGTTGAAGTTAAGCTATTGACCAAACAAAGATATTAGAAAAAATAAAAAATGCCCAAAAAGGTTTGAACAGTTATAAAGATGTTGCTATCTTTGCGGCCTGGGTAGGTCTTACACGACCAGCTCCTGCTGAACTCCCCCAGGACCGGAAGGTAGCAAGGGTAGGCGGTTGTAGCGGTGCGATGTAAGTAGCCTACCCACTTTTTTTATCCCTAGTTGAAGAATTTCCCCACCTTGTTAATGGCTGAGGGCAAAGCAAATACCACCACCCTATCGTAGGCCTTTATTTCGGTAATGCCTTTGGCAATATGGCTCGAGTCGCCCCTTACAACCCCTCCTATAATGGCATCCTTTGGGAAGTTTATGTCCTTGATTTTGCCACGGGTCACCAGCGAGTTAGGCTTGACAATGAACTCTAAAACCTCGGCATCGCTTCCGGTTAGGCATTTAATAGCCGAAACCTCTGTGCTCATGGTGTACCTAAATATTCGGCTGGCGGTGATAAGCTTCTTGTTAATCACCGTATCGATACCCATACTCTCGGCCAGCTTAATGTAGTCGAGGTTCTCTACCTCGGCAATGGTTTTTTTCACCCCCATCCGCTTGGCGGCAAGGCAGGTTAAGATATTGGTTTCGGAATTACCGGTTACAGCAATAAAGGCATCCATATAGGGTAAGCCCTCCTGCATGAGCAGCTCGGTGTCGCGACCATCGCCATTAATTACAAGGGTATTCTTAAAAAAGTTGGCCAGCTTTACGCTTTTATCCCTATCCTGCTCAATGATTTTGATGTTAACATCCTTTTCAAGA
>JAVERU010000155.1:0-6624 GCA_034006965.1 Tenuifilaceae bacterium | reverse complement strand
ATAGACGCTAAACGAGCGTTGGGAGCAATTGTTTCGAAAGCTCTACCAAAGCGAGTGATGAAATCCTCTGAAGGAGGCATCTTCCGCGCCATATCGATAGCAGCAACAAATGCGCTGTCGTTGCTATTGTTTGATAACGAGCGTAGAATATCTACAACCGATACCTCAAGGGTTACGTTCATACCACCTTTTAGGTCAAGACCAAGGTTGATCTCGCGCTCCTTCACTTCGCGGTACGAATACTGACGCAACCATAGAAAGTTGTATACAGTCTCGCTTGAAATGGAATCGAGATAAAATGCTTCCTTTTTCGGATCGCCCTGAGCATACTCTGCAGCTGCCCTTTCTACTTTCTTGGCAAACCAGGTAAAGGATAGCTGGTACAAACATACCAGCGTCAATGCTACTGCAATAAACCTTATCGCTCCTCTATTTTGCATTGGTTTTTTGTGTTAAACGATTGATTACTTTTAGTTTATTTTGAAAATGTGGGGCAAATATATTACTTTTTTTGAGAAATGCCATAAAACCTTGCCTTGTGGTTGAAATCTCTGATCATATTCAGAGTATCAGAATCTTAAAACGACTTATTCGCCTGGTGAAATTTAGTGAGCACCATTCTTTGAGTGTTGAAATCCACCACACCCCCATATTTTACCAAAAAATCGCAACCCAGTAGCCCATCGATTCGGATTCCTGCCATTTGCTCATAAAGCGATGATACTGCATTTAGATCGGTGCTAAAAATTAGCATATCGAAAAACTCTAAGTCGCCAATTCGTATGCTAGGTATAACCACCTGCTCCACCTGCATTCGCTGGGCGTTGATCCCCGCCGCAAAAGCCTCTTCATCATCTCCTGTAGTTTTGTCGAAATTTACCACCAGGTTGTTGCTTAATACTGTGCGTGATGCTCCCGTATCGAGTATCATATTAATCTGTTCATGTCCAATTATGGCAACTACTATTGGGTGATAGCTGGCATGCTCAATTTCTTTAATTTCGAATGGGATGAAAATATCCATAGCAAAAAAATTAGTGAGCGACAAAGATATAAAATTGCGCTCGATGCATATTACACCAGCACTTCTTAGTGTAACCACAAATCATCCACATCTTTAGTGCAGGTGGTGCGGGAAAAATATTACATTTGAAGTAATTGAAACCCACACCATGAGAGCCTGATCCATTAAAACCCGTCTTTCTATCTTCTCAATGCTTTTTTGCTTTGTGGCGTTGCTGCTGCTTGGCGAATACTCGTACTTCATTGCGCACAGGGCGCTTCTTTAATCGTACCTTCATTCAGCTTACATCTATCCGTGAGGAGAAGGCCGAGCGGGTGGAGCAATTCTTTTCCTATAGGGTGCGAGATGCCATGCTACTTTCGGATCAGGATGCAACAGCTAACCTGGCTGAAAAGCTAGCAAATACTGACTTTATTGACTTTTCAATTCTCGAGAAAGACAAGTCCTTGCTAAATATGCTCAGCTTTCTGCAGGCCGCTGGATGTTGCAATAGCCTTATCATTGGAAAGCCCAATGCCAACGCTCTTTGCATTAAGCTAACCGATGAAAGCCTGATAAACCATAATTGTATACATCAATCTTAAAGGGAATGCAACGAAGTTAAAGCGATACGAAGGATTGCACAAAGTATACACACCTGTCTGCCAGGCAGAAAGAATTTTAAAATTAATTAGGTGGCTTATTATCAAGTAATTAAACAGTTGAAAAATTAGACATTTAGTTAGATGTCAAGGGGATAAGTTGTATGCGAAAGTTGAGTACCTAAACTTTATTGTTTGCTATATTTGTACCATCACATCCTACCATAAAATTGCGCTATGTTTACATACAACATGAAGCTGGCCGAGGTTGTTCAGTCCGATTTTAATACCCTAAATGTAATCAATCGGTTTGGGGTTAAGCTGGGCTTTGGCGAGAAGTCGGTGGCTAAAGTTTGTGCCGAGTATGGAATAAACACCGATTTTTTTCTTGAGATACTTAATGCATTTCATGACCCCAACTACTTCCCTCAGAAGCACCTTCAAAGGTTTAGCGTGGCCGAAATAGTGGAGTACCTTCGTAAAACCCACCGCAGCTATATCGACGAGGATATTCCATTTATTGAAGAGTTGATGAATAGGATGCTTGAGGATTGTGAGAACCCAAGCCAAATTAAACCCATTGTAAAGTTTTTTAACGACTATAAAACCGAACTCTTTAGCCACCTGCACTGGGAGGATAGGGATATTTTCCCATACAACTTGGCAGTAGAAAAGGCGTATGCCAACGGGAATGGAGCTCCGGCTGTACTTGAGGCCATGCAGAAATACTCCATGACCAACTTTTTGGAAGAGCACGATGATATTGAGTCGAAGCTCTACGACATCAACACGCTATTCATAAAATATGTACCACCCGTATCAAACCAAATGGTTTGCGTTCGTATTCTAAAGGAGTTCTCGCTCTTACAAAAGGATATTAACAACCATGCTCGCATTGAGGAGAAGGTGCTTGCCCCTAAGGTTATTGAAATGGAAAAAGCTTTGTTGCAAAGAAAATGAGCAAGGTAACCTTTATAGTGGTAGAGCCGTCGTACATAATTCGTAAGGGCTTGGTAAGCCTAATTAACGAGCTGCCTAACACCATTGTGGCCCGTGAGCTGGAAACAGCTCAAAAAATTGTTGAAACTGTTGCGCACCACCGCGCCGATGCCGTTGTAATCAATACCGAGTTACTACGAAACATTTCCGCAACCGACCGTAAAGCTCTGTCGACCAGAAAGAAAAAAATAGCCATGGTGACCATCTCATGCTCTGGGATAGAACCTACAGATAAAATTTACGAGAATGTTACGAGCGAGATTATGCTTTCCGAAAGCAAATCATCTGTACTCAAAAAGATTAAGGACATACTAAACCAGACAGATCCCTCCGACTCTACCACAGATAACCAAGAGCTGAGCGAAAGGGAGATTGAGATACTTAAGGATGTTGCCTTAGGTCTATCAAACAAGGAAATTGCTGAGAAGAACTTCATCAGCCCACATACTGTGATTACACACCGCAAGAATATCACCCGAAAGCTAGGCATAAAAACAGTATCGGGGTTAACCATCTACGCAATTCTCAACAAAATCATTGGAATGGAAGCGCTTGAGTAATTCGACCTCCCAATTTGCCAAACACCAACTACACCATTTCTTTTCGAACGCAATGGAAAAACACAAAAAAGTTGCAAAGTTTTTACCCCTAGGTACATAGTGCTTAAAAGATAGTAATTCAACCACTTTGCGCAAGATCTTTGGGTAGTTCGAAGCTTCGGTATGATCATTTTTCTCCTCGCGAGTAAATAAAAGTGCCTAATGTTCTTTTTTTGAGCGAAATAAAAAATTAGATTTGGCGCATATTTCTCAAAAAAATCTTACTACATATGGAAAAACAACCGCAGAAGAAGGGGATAGCTTCGTTCCCTCGGAATTTCTGGACCGTTATTGTTATGGAGTTTTTCGAGAGGGGCTCCTACTATAGCGTAATGTCAATACTCTCGGTTTACCTAGTTCTTGATGTGGCCCACGGTGGGCTTGGCTTTACCAAGGAGAGCGTAGGTGTGATAAAGAGTGTTATCACCCCATTGCTTTACTTCTTGCCCATTTTGAGCGGGGCCCTTGCCGACCAGTTTGGCTACAAAAAAACCCTTATTTTCTCGTTCATTGTAATGTCGCTGGGATACTTCTTTACCAGCATCAGCACATCGTACTACTTTGTATTTGCCAGCTTAATGCTTATGGTTACTGGGGCAGGTTTCTTCAAGCCCATCATCTCGGGCACCATTGCTCGCAGCACCGACGAGAGCAACTCGGGGCTTGGCTTCGGTATTTTTTACTGGATCATCAACCTGGGTGCATTCCTATTCCCTTTGTTCCTTGTGCCCGTAATGAAGAACTTGGGCTGGAACTACATCTTTATCATGGCCGCAGTGGGAACAGGGTGGCTTCTAATCCTAGCCCTGTTTGTGTATAAGGAGCCAGCAAGACCCACCGTACAGAAAAAGCTAGGCGAGGTGCTTAAGGGTGCGGTAATGGTGCTGAAAGATTATCGCTTTGTGCTCATGATTGCCATATACTCCTGCTTTTGGATTCTTTACTTCCAGATGTTCGACACGGTGCTATGGTACCTAACCGAACACATGGATATGACCCCAGTAAACAATGCGGTTAACTCATTCCTAACCCTATTCACCGAGAACCCAAGCTGGAAATTCGATGCCGAGCACGTCACCGTTATCAATGCCGGAACCATCATACTGCTTCAGCTCATCATATCGTTCATTGTAAAGAATACCAAGGCTCTACCCACTATGATTGCTGGTATTGCAATGGGCACCATTGGTATGGCCGTGCTGGCAATATCAACCCATGCATGGATATTCATAGCCGGTATCATCATCTTTTCCATTGGCGAGATGACCGCTCACCCCAAGTTTATATCGTACGTTGGACTAATTGCTCCGCCCGATAAAAAAGCGCTTTACCTTGGCTACTCATTCCTTTACGGTGTAATTGGTAGCGGGGTTGGTGGTATACTTGGCGCATTTACGTATGTAAAGTTTGTAACTGAGATGGGTCGCCCAAGCCTACTTTGGCTCATGTTTAGCGGAATTGGTGTTGTCACCATACTAGGGTTGCTGGCTTACAATAAGTTTCTGGTGCCTAAAAAGGATGTATAGGTAAACCATACCATCTATAGATATTAGGGTAAAGGGGATTGGTAGTACAACCAACCCCCTTTATGTTTCTAAACTATCAGAATCGTAATGATTTGTATGAATATGATATAGGAACTACCCAAAATAAATGCATTTGCTATATTTGCAAAAAATTAAGAACAACCATGCTAAAAGTTGCTGTTGATTTTGATGGAACCATTGTTGAGAACCAATTCCCTGCCATTGGGAAACCAATGCTGTTTGCTTTTGAAACGCTAAAAGCGATGCAGGACAAGGGGATGCTACTTATTCTTTGGACCGTACGAAAAGGTAAGGAGCTGGATGAGGCCATCGAATTTTGCCGTAGCAATGGAATTGAATTTTATGCAGTTAACGCAAACTATCCGGGGGAGACCTATGATGCCGATGTATCGCGAAAGATTGAGGCCGATATCTTTATAGACGATCGTAATATTGGAGGTTTTGCCGGTTGGAGCGGGGTATGGCAGGAGCTATTCCCCGAGGATAGAAACTCCGAAATGGAAAAAGAAGCCATAAAAAGCTTACGCAAAAAGCCTACTTGGAGAAAATGGCTTGGACTTTAACGCTTAACATTATGACACGACAATCAATTTATGGTATAGCCCTTTTAGCCATCGCATTGGCTAGCTGCAATGGCTCAAAAACCACTGAGCGAAGCGAACGTGAACGAAGAGCTCAGCTACAGCTGATAAGGGTATCGGAGCCTACCAATGGAGCTATGTTTACCCTGGGGGAATCATTTAATCTTAGGCTCAGAACCATAAACGATAGCATTGCTGCCGATTCGATAGTGCTTAGCCTAAACAACAACCGCATAGGTCAACTCGAAGGGCTTACCCACCAAGTTGAAACCGAAAATCTCTCCCTCGGAAGCCATCTTATTCGAGCCACGGCATGGCACAATGGCGAACGGCAAACCGCTTCGGTTGGGTTTAAGCTCAAGGCGAATCAACCCCCAAAACAACTTAGCTACCGAGTTGTAAATACATATCCTCATGATATTGATGCGTATACCCAAGGGCTATTCTATTACAATGGGCACCTTATTGAAAGCACTGGGCAGAAAGGACAATCAACCCTTCGCAGGGTTGAGATAGAAACGGGAAAGGTGATACAAAGCGTTAACCTGGAGAGGCAATACTTTGGAGAGGGAGCTACCATAATTAACGATGAGATCTATCAGATAACATGGACTTCGCGCAAGGGCTTTGTGTACGACCCCAAAACCTTTAACCTGATCCGCACATTCGACTACCCCACCCAGGGCTGGGGCCTCACCACCGTTGGCGATGAGCTGGTGATGAGCGATGGTTCAAATATCCTGTATTACCTTGAGCCAAAATCGTTTGCCGAGATAAAACGGGTTGAGGTTTACGATCATCGGGGTGCAGTTAACCAGCTCAACGAGCTGGAGTATATCAACGGAAAAATATACGCTAACATTTACCTTACCGATAAGATTGTGATTATTAACCCCGAATCGGGGATGGTTGAGGCCGAAGTCGATTTCTCGAACCTCCTACCCCAACCCGATAGGCACAGAAACATTGATGTATTTAATGGTATTGCTTGGGACAAAAAGAACGACAGGCTTTTTGTGACGGGGAAAAACTGGCCTAAACTTTTCGAGGTTAAGATTCAATAAATCCTTACTTCATAATATAATTCATTGTTGTCCAGGGAAATTAATGCTACAAAATAAGATCCTTCACTCCACTGCGTTACGCCTGCTTGCCAGCCAGGCAGGCTCTACGAGGGCTATAGTATTAATATTCTGTATAAACCAATCAAAACAATTGTTTTTATTTATTTGTTTTGTGTCCTTAGCTTGACGGCTATGGCTTGCCAGCAGGCAAGTTCAGGATGACAGTGCG
>JAVERU010000013.1:0-40174 GCA_034006965.1 Tenuifilaceae bacterium | reverse complement strand
GGATAGCTACAATATTACCCTTTTGTACTGCAAACTTTTTGCCCCAAAGTTAATGATTAGTCCCAGCTTAAACCCGGTAACTTTTAGGTAGTTAATTACCTGTGCAAGATGATCTGGATGAATTGCATCCATTGCTTTTAGCTCGAGAATAATGCTGTTGTAGCAAACAAAATCGGCAACGTATTTCTTTTTAAGCACTTTGCCTCGAAAGTTTATTTTTAGCAATTTTTCTCTTTCGTGTGGGATGCCATTTTCTGTTAATACAACGGATAGTGCCTCCTGGTACACTGGTTCAAGAAAGCCATTACCCAGTTCGCTGTGCACTTCCATAGCGAAGCCAATTATGTTGTAGCACTCTTCTTTGTAGGGGTAATCCTGCATAGCTGTTTTGGTCTTTTGTCCACAGATTAACACGAATTACCTCAAATTTCTTCTTTGTGCTAATTTGTGCTAATTTATGGATAGTCTTTGTAGGTATGCCTTTGTGGACACTACCCGAAGAACCGCCTAAAAAACCCCGAGACCTTACTACCATTCTCGTCATCGGTGTAGTAGCCCTGCCCGTACTGCTGTCCATAGCTATAGCCATAGTTATATGCATAGCCATATCCGTAGCTGTATCCATACCCGTATCCCTTGGGTTTCTTAAAGTCGTTAAGCACTATGGCCAGGTTGGCAATGGTTTTGTTCTTGGTAAGGTCGTCCACCAAATCGAGGGCATTTACCGAGGTGAACCTGTGGCGCACCACGAACAGGGTGGTATCGCAGGTTCGGCTAATAAGCACCGCATCGGTAACTACGGCCACGGGGGGCGAGTCTATCACTATCATGTCGTAGTTGTTGCGCAGTTCTGCAACCATTTCTTCAAGCCTATGGCTGGCCGAAAGTTCAGCTGGGTTTGGCGGAATGGGCCCCGAGGGGATGATGGACAGGTTTGGAATGTTAGTTGGGACAATCACCGACTCCAGGCTATCGCGCCCAATAAGGTATGTGCTTATGCCCTTTGCATTATCAATGCCAAACATACTGTGCACCTTGGGTTTGCGCAGGTCGAGACCCAGTATAAGGGTTTTCTTACCCAGCATGGCCATACTTACGGCCAGGTTCGAAACCACAAACGATTTTCCCTCGCCGCTAATGGTTGATGATACCAGTATCGCCTTGCACTTACTCTCGCAAAGCATGAAGTCGAGGTTGGTTCGCAGCGCTCGGAACGATTCGGTAAACGACGATTTGGGTTTGTCGTACACCGGCAGAAAACTTTCGTAAGGGTTATGCCCAATGGTTCCCAGCAAGGGGGTTCGGGTTTTCTTCGATATGGTGGCAGGATCCTGAATGGAGTTGTTTAGCTGATCGAATAGCAGGATTAGCCCCACGGGAATTATTAGCCCGATGATAAAGCCCATGATGTAGTTCATCCTACGGTTGGGCTTTATGATGGTGGCCATATCGGCCCTGGCCTCGTCAATTATACGATTGTCCGATACGCTCGATGCTTTAGCAATACCCGCCTCAATGCGCTTCTCCATAAGGTAGGTGTAAAACTTCTCGTGGATATTGAACATACGCTCCATATTCACCAATTCCCGCTCGGTTACCGGAAGTAGCCGCAGCTGCTGCTCCTGCTCGGCTACACGGCGGTCGAGCTCCCTAATGCGTATGCCATTCACCTTGCGCATGCCCTCCAGCTTCTCGAAAAGGAGTTCAATTAGGCTGTTGATATTCTGGTCGAGGGCCAGCACGCGGGTGTTATCGGGGCGTAACGTCATGAGCAGCCCATCGCGCTCCATGGTAAGCTGGTTAAGATCGCTCACAATGGCGGCAATGCTGGCATCATCTAGACCAATGGTGGCGGGAGCAACCAGCCCCTTAAGGTCTTTCTTGGTTTTCAGGTAGTTCTCAAGGTACTCAAAGTACTCCAGCTGGAGCCTAAGCGCATTCTTCTCGGTATAAAGCGCCTCGAGGCGCTCTAAAAGGGTTCGCCCTTCGGTGCTTAGGTCTATAATACCTTTGCCCGTTCTGAAATTTTGCAGAAGCAGCTCGGCTTTGCGAAGCGAGTCGGAAATACCACGGAGTTGCCCCTCGACAAAGTCAATGGTGTTTTCGGCGGTTAGCGATTTCTCCTGCAAATCGAGGCGAATATATACCTCCATGAGCTTATTCAGAAAATCGGCCTCCTGCTGCGCCACGTAGCCACTGGTGCTAAGCGTAAGCAGGCTACCCTGCTTGTCGTTCAGCTCTATGGCTATTTTCTTCATATAGGCAATGGCTTGGCTATGAGCATCGTTGATGATGAAGTAGTACTTGTTGCTTTGGCGGCTAAGCTCAAAATTATCGGGTTCCCTTAGGGTTATGGTAAAGGCAAAGCGGTGGTCGTGGTATTTCTCGCCAAAGCGCATCCTTTGTGTACCAGCACCATCATCAAAATCCAGCTCATACTCTTTGGCTGATATGATGTTGATGTTTACTGGGTAACCAGCGGCGTTGTTCTCGGTTGTATCAACATGCACCACAAAGTTTGAGCGGTTATACATTTTGCTCTCGGCAATTCCTCTGCGCCCCACGTTTACGTATGTAATATTGAAGTCGGGTAGCTCCTCAATGGCGGTACGTGCAAGAGTGTACGATTGTAAAATGCCTATCTCATTCTCAATTCGTTTTCTATCCTGCATGATGTTCATCTCGCGCATGAGGTTTTGTACCCCTTGGCCTACCTTGCGCCCATCGGCATTACCCACCAGCAGTGAGGCTTTAACCGAGTACACCTGCTCGGAGTAACGGTTCACCAGGTACGCCACAAACAGCCCTGCAAACACGCAGATAGCTATCCAGTACCACTTGCTCAGGAACAGGAAGAAGTAGCGCTTAAGGTCGAGGGTTTCCTCGGGGAATGGGGGGTATGAGTTGTTGGGGGATTCCATATTGGTGTGAATTAGTTATGTGATTGGGTGATTGGATGATTGGATGACCTGCCTGACTGTCGTCTTCGGCAGGCAGGTTGGATGATTGGGTGATTGGTTAATCGCTGTTATCTAATCCATAAAATTCAATCATTTCTCTGACAACATAATCGTTTTGCCATTCGGATTTTTCTTTTAGCTGCTTAACTTGTGATTTGTTATAGTTGATTAGCTTGTTCTCTAATGAGTAATGAATTGTGTCAAATTGATCGAAAAACTCCCTGCTTAGAATGCTAGCTTGGTGTAAAGCGTATACTTGAGAGTAATTCTCGGCGAGTGAGGCTAAAGCAATGCTATTAAACTGAATTGATTCTTTTAAATGTCGTCGACCATAACCCTCGGCTATATTTGAGTGAACAGAGAATGCTGCACTTTCTACCTGAGCTTTAACCTTGTACGAGATGTCGTTGGTTTCTTCAATCATTTTCTTTATAAAAACAAATAGGGCAATGGCTTCCTTCCAAATCTCAAGCTTGCGAAAGCCACGATTAATGTTTTTGTTTCTACCAATTAGATTTTCATCCATATAGACGATATAGTTTCTATGAATAATTTCTTGTAATCATCAACATAAGTTTGATTAAACCCAACAACCAATCAAACAACCAAACAACCAAGCCTGCCAGAGGCAGGCAGTCAATCAATCAATCAGTCAATCAACCAATCAGAGGCAACCAATCAACCAATCAGAGGCAACCAATCAACCAATCAGAGGCAATCAATCAACCCTCCAATCCCCTATAAACGAGTAATAAAATTATAAAGCAATATAATCGTACTAATCGACGATAGCGTTAGGTTAATGTAGGGCAGGTTCATTTGGAACACCTTGTTGCCTATGGGCTCTACAATCACCACATCGTTGGGGAGCAGGTAAAAAGCTTCGGATGAGAGCACGGAACGGTCGTTAAGGTTAAGCCTGATGGTTTGGTTGCCATCGCTCGATGAGCGAACCACCAGCACGTTCCGGCGGTCGCCGTTCTCGGTTAGGTCGCCCACGTTGGCCAGCGCCTCAAATATGTTGATATTATCGTTAAAGTTGCGGATATTGCCAGGCCTGCGCACCTCACCCAGCAGGGTGATCTTGTAGTTGGCCATTTTTACAATAACCGATGCATCCTTGTACATGAGCTCGGTTTTTTGCTGCACTGCCTCCTGCGCCTCCTGAATGCTTAATCCTCCTACAGTGGTTTTGCCAAGGAATGGCAGGTTGATATTGCCCTCGGCATCGATGCTGTAGCCCTGGAGGTAGAGAGAGGCCTCATCGCGGCTCTGACCGAAGTACTGAATGCCGGAAGGGTTGTTAAACATCTGGCTGATCTCGGGGCTGGGGGTTACCAGCTGAATGTACAGCACATCGCCGGGCTTAAGGCGGTAGGTAGGGGGGGTAACAAATGGTGTTTCCTGCATGATGCTTATATCCTGCATGTATAGCAGCTGTGCTTTGCGGTTGCATGAGGCGAATGCCATGGTAACGGCTAGCAATATGACTAGGGGTTTAATTTTCACGGGTATTGCGATTTAGTTATTTACTTAGTAGCGTATTATACGTCATTGCGATCCTTACGTCATTGCGAATCCGCCAGCCGGCGGATGAAGCAATCTTTTTCATGGATCACATACTCTAGTTAAAGACTGCTTCGTAAAGAACACTCGCAGTGACGGGAAGTGCTTCATCGTTACAAGGTTTACGTTATTGCGTCCCTCACGTCAATGCGATCCTCACGTCATTGCGAATCCGCCAGCCGGCGGATGAAGCAATCTTTTTCATAGATTACATACTCTAGTTAAAGACTGCTTCGTATAGAACACTCGCAGTGACGGGAAGTGCTTCGTCGTTACAAGGTTTACGTCATTGCGTCCCTCACGTCATTGCGAAGCTCGTACTTTGAGATGAAGCAATCTGTTGGATGAACTTAACTACTCATCAACCAAATCGGTTAGATCGTTCCAATTTGGATTGATAGAGTTAATTAGGGACTCCTTCTTTGCCCTTGAGCCACCTTTGATCTGTTTCTCCCTAGCAATGGCATCCTCAATTCGGTTGAAACCCTCAAAGTAAATCAACTTGTGACAGTTGTATTTGCGGGTGAATGCGTTGATGTGGATTCCTTCCCTATGCTCCGCTAATCTTTTCTGTAGGTTGCTGGTTACGCCTGTGTATAAAACTGTGTTGTTCTTGTTGGTTAGGATGTATGTGTAACCTCCATATTTCTAACAGGTTATTAATTTTATGGATTGCTTAGCTCCACTTCGTTTTGCTACCAATTACAGATTTCCTGTTCGTCATTGCGAATCTTGTACTTTGAGATGAAGAATCTATTAGTTGATTAAGAGATTGCTTCGGAAAAAACCCTCGCAATGACGACAGTTAATTAAGTTTCTGTCATCAATACATTATGCCCAAAAATTTTGGGTGAGTTCTCGCAATGACGGGATTAATCGCTTCTTCAAATTGATTAAATGCTTTCGAAAAATTTTCGAATCGTTGCTTCCAGCGGATGTCTTAATTATTCATTAACAGATAAATAAGGTTTGATTTTCTTGAAGGGCTGGCACAGCTTCGCCCGGTAACCCACAGTGCAATTTTTGCGGGAGAGCAGATACGGTAAGCAAAATTAGCAATAATTGTGTAATTAGAATAACGCTTTACCATAATAACAGCTGTGTTGATCAAAAGCTTAAACAACGCGTTGATAGGCAGAATTAATCTGAATAGCAGCTGTAAGGTGGTCGCCTTCGATACTGCCTAATTGTAACAATGTGGCTGTGGGTATTATATAACAATTATTGCTTGAACAAAAAACGCATACCAAATTGCTCTGGTATGCGTTTAATTTGAGGTCTCGAGCGGACTCGAACCGCTGTACGAGGTTTTGCAGACCTCTGCCTAGCCACTCGGCCACGAGACCATTACTGTGGCTGCAAAGGTACAAAATTTTCTAAATCTCCAAACCCCAGTGACAATAATGCCGCTATTTATTGCTTTTCTCTAATTTTTTGCTCGATGCAAAGGCCGTTAGGCATTTTGGGCATAGACAGCCATCGTAGGTTTTTTTGATGTATTCCAACTGATTTTCAGACAGTACAATGTCCATACACCAACACCTATTACCAGTTTGGCTGTGGCATTCGAATACGGCGCCGCACGCTGGGCACCTCCGAAATGCTACCGCACCCATTACCTTCGTCGTGTAAGGGTAACGCTTACCCTATCCATCTTTCCGCCCATGGGCGGATTGAGCTTAGAGACCTTAACCGAGGCCTTTTCTAAAAGTTCCAATTCGGCAAAAAGCGTGTCGAGGATGCGCTTGCCAACGTGCTCGAGCAGATGGGAGGGGGTAGACATCTCTTTTTTTACAAGATTATATGCCTGCTGATAGTTTAGCGCATCATGGATCTGGTCGGTTTCGGAGGCTACCATCGACGAGGTCTCGAGCCTCAGATTCACCACAAACTGGTTGCCCACCACCTGCTCCTCGCGGTAGCAGCCATGGTAGCCACGAAACTCCATATTCTCAAGTTCAATAATGTTCATCTGCTTACCTTTTGGAATTACGGCACAAAATAACTGATTTTATTTCATCTATTGGTTTACCTTATTGAGATTTGTTTGGATACAAGGTGGGTTTTCCAACGTTAGCAAACAATCTACCAAAAAAATGCCTTGCGAATCAAATTATTATATGCAATTTTCTAATTTTGCCATTCTGAATAAACCGCAATGCAAATGGAAAGCGAAAACCTGAACGTGAACGAGGCTGGCGAGAAAGCTCGCAACTTTTTGGAAGAGATTATCGAGAGGGATGTCAAATCGGGCAAGCACAATGGTAGGGTGCTTACCCGTTTCCCGCCGGAGCCCAATGGTTACCTGCATATTGGCCACGCCAAATCCATCTGCCTAAACTTTGGGCTTGCTAAAAAGTTTGGTGGTAAAACCAACCTGCGGTTCGACGATACCAACCCCACCAAGGAGGATGTGGAGTACGTCGATTCCATTAAGGAGGATATTAAATGGTTGGGTTTCGATTGGGCCGAGGAGCTTTACGCATCCGACTACTTTGAGCAGCTGTACCTGTGGGCGCAGGAGCTAGTAAGGAAGGATCTGGCTTACGTCGACGATCAACCTCAGGAGCAGATCCGTTTAAATAGGGGAACAGTAACCCAACCCGGCAAGGATAGCCCATTTCGCAACCGTTCTGTTGAGGAGAACCTCGACCTGTTTGCCCGTATGCGTGCAGGCGAATTTCCCGATGGTAGTAGGGTGCTAAGGGCCAAGATAGATATGGCGCACCCCAATATGCTCATGCGCGACCCCATTCTTTACCGAATAATCCACGCTCACCATCACCGTACAGGCGATAAGTGGTGCATCTACCCAATGTACGATTATGCCCACGGGCAAAGCGATTCGCTGGAGAAGGTAACGCACTCCATTTGTACGCTGGAGTTCGATGTGCACCGTCCGCTGTACGATTGGTTTATCGAGAAGCTGGAGATTTTTCCATCGAAACAGTACGAGTTTGCACGCCTCAACCTTACCTACACCGTGATGAGCAAGCGTAAGCTGCTGCAGCTGGTGCAGGAGGGATTTGTTAGCGGCTGGGACGATCCGCGTATGCCCACCATTTGCGGCCTGCGCCGCAGGGGCTATACACCAGAATCTATCCGCACATTTGCCGATAGGGTAGGGGTAGCCAAGCGCGATAACGTGATTGACCTGTCGCTGCTTGAGTTCTGTATTCGCGAAGATTTGAACAAGCGCGCCGAGCGCCGGATGGCGGTGCTCAATCCAATAAGGGTGATTATCACTAACTACCCAGAGGGTAAGGTTGAGGAGATTCATGCCGTGAACAACCCCGAGGACGAGGCTGCAGGAAGAAGGGCAATCCCCTTTAGCCGCGAGATTTACATTGAGCGCGATGATTTTATGGAGGATCCTCCCCAAAAGTTTTTCCGCCTGAAGCCCGATGGCGAGGTACGTTTACGCTATGCTTATCTTATAAAATGCCACGAGGTTATTAAGGACGATAACGGTGAGGTTGTGGAGCTACGTTGCACCTACGATCCTGAGTCGGCAGGCGGAACATCATCCGATGGCCGCAAGGTGAAGGGGGTAATCCATTGGCTATCGGCCAAGCACGCCGTACCGGCAGAGGTACGCCTTTTCGATCGCCTATTCCAGAACGAGGATCCCGATGATGTGCCCGAGGGCACCGATTGGAAAACCGGGCTTAATCCCGAGTCGCTTAAGGTTGTTAAAGGATTTGTGGAACCAGCTCTGCAAGATGTAGAACCAATGGATCGATTCCAGTTTGAGCGGTTGGGCTACTTCAGCGTCGATTACGACAGCAAGCCTGGTAACCTTATATTTAACAGAACAGCTACGCTTAAAGATACCTGGGCCAAGATTTCGGGCAAGTAGGTAAGGGGATACTAATAGGAACGGGCACTGTAGAAATATCTGCCGTGCCCCGTTTTTCTTTTTAGCACAGAATTATCCATAAGGCTACTGATTGAGGGGTGTATTAATCAGCTTCTTAGGTCTGTCGAGGTGAAACTCGTTGAACTGAACCGTAATCGGATTGGGATCTGCATAGTACCTCAGCAGCACCGTGTCGGCAGCATTTATCTTTTCAATTATTTCCATATCGATTTTATAGCTTAGCCTACTAACCTTCTGAATGTAGCTATTAAGATGATGTAAGTTTACGGATTGTTCGTTCTGTATAGCTGTTGACATATCCTCGGCCAGCTCATCAGTTCTAGTAATTGTTTCGTACTCCGCACCATCAACGCATACAGGAAATGCCTTCCCGTCCCAAATGATATAGACCTCTTGACCAACAGGAAACCCATGACCATTGAGGTATCCTACATCATACACATAGTAGATTTGAGGTTCGTTTAATCCCACGTGCCTAACGATGGTTTGTTTGATTCTATCTAGCGGAGATTGCCTCTCTTCAGGTGAATAATGGATAAAATTTGCTTTGGCCACAATTGCCGATCGAACATCATCATCTTCAATAGTAATGTGGTTCTGCTCCATTATGGTTTTAGACACCATGATTGCCCCAAAGGGCATACAGGAATGGATTGGTAGAATGATTAAACAGCCTGTTGCAAGGTTATGTGTATGCTTATTCAAGGTGGTTAATTTTAAATGATGTAGGTGTAAGGTATTCCTAATCCTAATCATTTTCAATTACGATATAACCAGCTATGCCATTGGATTTATCAACAGGTATTTTCGCCCTTTTAGCTGCAGCGTATACTAAAAATTTCAGCGTATAGCAGATGTAATGGCTAGCATCTACGAATCGAGCTGCTTTTTAGCTATTGAATTCATGGGGGAAGTTACTGGGCAAACGCAACCGGCCTATTGTTAGGCGGCTAAAGCCCTAGCATCCAAACCGACTCGGTGGATTTTTGCTGACGCAAGCGAGCCAGCTCACGCAGGGCACGGTTCCGATCGGTGAACTTGCTAATGGAGACCCTAAAACGCCCATCGGATTGGAGAATTTCGGGGTTATACCCTTGCTTGGCCAGCGAGTTGAAAAGGACCTGGGCGTTGTCGATGTGCTCGAAACTCCCTGCAATGATGTAGTAGGTTTTGTCATCGGGCTCCTCGTAGTAAAGCGCTTGCTTCTTGTCGGTAATAACGGCTACCTTTTCCTCCACCTTTTGGGGTGTTGGCTCAAGGTTATCATTGAGAGCGCTCAAGGTGTCGGTTGTATCGGCTTGGGTAAAGCTCGGCGTTTCCACTTGGCTAACAAGTTCAATATTGTGAGCAGGAGGCTCTGCGTAGGCTACTTCCTGATCGTTCCAAAACCTTAGCTCAGGCATAAATATCAACAGGCTACCAACAACCATAAGGATAGCCATGGCAGCGGCGGCAAGCATAATGGGTATTCCAACGGACGAAAGTTGGCTAGCCTTTTGTGCTTTCGATGGAGCGATTGGTTGTGGTTTAACAGGCTCCTTTGCAGGAGTTTCTGATGCTATGGATGATTTTTGCTCTGGCACCTTTACGGGTTCAACAAGCCCAAAGGTTTCTGACGATCGGTGCAGATCATCGGCTGGAGTAAATACAATGCTACCTGAGGAAGTTTTACTTAATGTACCAATGCTGTCGAAAGTTACGGTACTTCCTGAGCTAATCCTTTTGTTTAGCGTTTCGATAAAGTCTTTTACACGGTTTGCAGCATCTATGGAGGAGAGGTTATGCTTATCTCTAAGGTGCCTTTCGAGGAGCCCATCGTTAAAGGTGCGAGACTGGTCGAACGACACGCTTTGATGCGGAGGTAATATGCTTTTGCCATCAGGCGAAAGCTTAGCAGGTTCGTACTTTTGCACAAAGCTACCAATGCCCTGTAGGCTAACAAAATCGTTGCTGGCAAGTAGTTCTTTTATAACAGAATAAAGTTCCAAGTTGCTATGGGTTTAGTTCTCAACAAAAATAGGTAAAAAATAATGCGAAATCAATACGTGCATTTTTTTCATTTTCCTATTGCTTAGGAGCACGTCGAGTTGGATCGGCGCTTTCACTTGCCCTAGGGGCGTTGGTGCTAAGGTACCCCTGTCGCTTTGCAGTATGTTCACGATCGCTGCCATCAACCCAAGTAATAACCGCATCTATGGGAAGGCCACTTGTATCGTAGGCTTGAATCACCATAGTGTTTTACTGTCGCTTGTCTTGCATGCTGTGGTGTTCCTAGCTTAATAACTCTGTATCGTTACAGCTTATTGTGGACCTCATGCTCCTTCTAATTAGCTTGGTAGGGAACGTCTCTGTCTTCGGTAATTTCATTCCTATCGAATTTTTCAAAATAATCTAGCCCACGCTGGCTCAGCGACATCCCTCGCCCGCGTGCTTTTTTTTCCAGGAACTCCTCGAATGATTTTACAGCGTAGTGGTTAATCCTAATGGTATCGTGTAGCGGCTCCCGCTGGAAGAAGTACTTACGCACTTTGTTCCCGTTGGTATCAACAGCGCATCCCGATAGGAGGGTGGGGTGGTGCGACGATAGAAAATTGAGCGCGAGCCGTGGGTTCACAATGCTTTTCACATGTCGATTCAATTCGCAGCTGGGGTGCGAGTGCGAACGAAATCGCTCCATAACCCCACCCGGCTTGCGGGTTTTGGCACCTCCACTTCCATAGCAAAGCCAGTTGATTTCAACAGCTGGGAAACCCTCAAAATCTTTTAAAAACTCTGGAATGGTTTTGGCCTTGATGGGCACAATAAATTCGTCCAGATCAATAAATGCAATCCAGCGCGAATCGTATCGGTGACGTGCCAGGCAATCGTTATATGCAGCGGTTTGTTTTCTCTTGCCTACAATATAGTTGTACTCAATCAACCCCGAGTCGATGTATGGCTGCAATACCTCAACGGTATTATCGGTTGACTCGTTGTTGTAGATATAAAACTTCTGTACACCCTGGGCAACGTGCCAATCAATCCATTCCTTAAAATATGCACCCTCGTTCTTAGCAATAGCGCATATGGTTAGGTAGTGGGTGGGTGGTGCATGGCGCATTCTCCGGTTCTTTATGGCTACCCGGCAAGCCTGAATCGGTCCAAACACAATATGCCCACGTACACGCCTACGCATAACCTTGTTGAGGAAAAAGACAGATACGATGTTGGCAAAAAATATCCTAACGAATTTCATGGTGCTAATTGTTACTACCAAAGGGTTCAGCAATGTGTCTAATTATCTTTTCTGCAAGGATCGACCAATCGAACTCCTCAATCTTCTTGCGCCCATTTTGGGCCAATTGCTGTCTAAATGGCTCATCGTTCATTAGCCGTTCGATGGCATCGGCAATTCTTTTCGAATTTCGTGTGACAACGATTCCCGTTTGGTTATTCAGTAAAAAGTTATCTGTACCAGATGTTGTTCCCACCAGAGGGATTCCACAGGCCAAGGCTTCGGCAGCCGTATTGCTCCAACCCGCCTGATTCTCGGCAGAGACAAATACATGGGCTCTATGGTAAAGCTCCTGATTTTTCACAACTGGATGATTCTGGATGAATACGTAAGGGATGCTAAGTTTTAGCTGGCTATTCTTTTTCAGCATCTTATCATTTAAGGGGGTGTCAAAAAGAAGGAGTTCAATATTATACCCTTTTCGCCAGAGCCTTTGGCAGGCTTTTATCACATATTTGGTGCCCTTTTTTTTTCGAGCCATACGGCCATAAGCCATAACAACAAAAGGCTCTAAAGGGTTACGGTCAGCATTAGGTTTCGAGTTGTAAGTGTTTAAGTTTATGCCGCCAAAAGCGGGATATGCAGTAATCTTATACTTTTTTTCGGCTAACTGTAGCAGGTTTGATGAATTGGCAAATATTTCAATAGTAGGATGTTTTCGAAACCGTTTTAGTTTTTCCCTGGGGTGTATGAAGTAGAATATTTTACGTTTTGCATTTGCCTTTAGAACCAGCTGTAAATATTTGGGTTCGGTAAAGAAAAGAGCATCGAGGGTATCGTTTGTAAGCGAATTAAAGGTTTTGACCTTGCCCTTGTAGTTAAACCACGTTGGGTGCAATCCATCGGGCGAGTATATAATGGATGAATGCCCTGCCTTCTCGAACATGTTACCCAACTCCAAAAAGCGCTTAACACCTCCGTAAAGTTTGGTGTGGGGCAAAATAGTACCAATGTGCATTGAACAAAAATATTATCTAGATTAACCGATTTACAAAAGCAATTAACCCTTTGCTTTTGCAGAATGTTTTTGGTGTACGTGTAGCCATCAAGAATTATCCTGATTGCATCCACCATTACGGCTTAAAATTAGCAAAATAATCTCCATTAAGCGAAATTATTTCGGGCGATGGGTATTGTTGTTGTTGGTAAGGCTCAGGAAGTGTTGGGCTTGTGGAGGCTTCACCTATTGATAGGTGAAAGTTTATACCCTAAAACATAAAAACTCTAAGGAATAGCAGCAGCCTAAAATGCTGATTCATGAACAGCCTATAAAAGATGATTTCCCGTATACTCCACCGCTTCTTAATCTCGTTAAACTCGGGGGTGTTTGCGTACTTGAGCAAGATTTCACGGGCATAAAGGATTAGCTCCTGCTTATTGGCCCGAATGGAGTTGCGTATTAAAAACCGATAAACCCCGTACGACTCCTTGTGGTAAACCCACCATAGCAGTCGCTTGTCGATGTTTGGGGCCGTTGCATATTTCTGATAAATGTGTGGTATGGCAATATCGAACATTTGAATTTGAACCGGCCTGTAGCCACCAAGCATAACGCTGCTGCTGGAGTGCCTGTGGCATGCTACCACGCTATCAATTTGTACGTAGTTCTTAATGTTAGCCACCACTTCGTACATGAATAGATTATCCTCCCTGCCTGAGCGCAAGCTCTCGAGGAATCGGATGTTATGTATGGCCGAACGCCTGTAAAGGCACTGCCATATGTAGCACCAGGTTTTGTACCTGCCACGGGCATGGCGGTAAAAATCTGTAAGCGGGTTTTGGTATAGCTGCGACTGGCTTGCTGCATGCTGTATGGGTAAATCGCTCAATGCGAAATTTTCTTGAATCATCATCATTCGCCCGCGCGACATATCGGCATTGTGATTTTCTGCAGCGTTTAGTAGGTTTTGCAGAGTATCGGCAAGGATTAAATCGTCATGATCGACAAAGTACAGGAACTCGCCCCTTGCCATATCTATTCCAGCATTCCGCGCAGCAGAAACACCTGCGTTTGCCTGGTTTATCTTTACAAAACGCTTGTCGTTCGCGGTGAACAGGTCAATTATTGCCTCGCTGTTATCGGTTGAGCCATCGTTAATGCAAATGCACTCAAAGTCGGTAAACTGCTGATTGCTTATAGACTGCAGCGTATCAGTTAGGTATAATTGGCAGTTGTATATGGGTACAATAACTGTAATTTTGGGTGTTGTCACTTTTCAAATTCTGATTTGGTGGGGAATACTGATTGAATGAATTCGGATGCCTGCCTAAACGATGATTCTTTATCGGAAAAATCGTTGATGGTAAACAGCGTTGGCTGATACTTCTTGATATTTCGGATAAGGTTCCATTGCTTATCGATGCAGTCGTATTTAATAAATCCTAGGATGGTAGCAGCAAACCACAGAAAGGTGTTGGATACCCGTTGGGGTAGGGTGTCTTTTTTGTGGTTGTAAATAATTCGCTGGCGACTAGTGCGCCAGTTTAGCACAATGGTGTTTCGGCCCAAGGCATTATCGTATAGCGGCATGATAATTCGTTGCAAATTATTTACATGCCGAAAGGGTGTGATGGTGGTTTGCATTAAGTGCTGCTCTAATGCTTTGAAGTTGTCTGCCATGTAGCTTTTGCGGATAGGCTCAATGGCGTGCTTAAACGATAGGTTAAACTTGATGCCAAGCTGTTTGTATACAAACTTTATGGTACGTGCGGTTTTAACGCTGAAGAGCCTACGTTTTACTTGCGATTTATCGTCCAAGTTAGCAAAACTCCTGCTGCGCTGCTTCATAATTACTATGGGGTTGCCATTGTCATCAAAAAAGAAGTCGGGCTTAACCTCCTTCCCAATGAACATATCATCGCATGCATACAGGAAGTGCTCCGAGAGGTTGGGGATCCTCCACAAAAACATCTCGATGGCATTGCTGTTGAAAAGTGGCAACTTCTCGATAGGGATAATCTCTTGATGGTCAACTATGCTGATTTTCGGATTATTTGTGTTGAGCCACTCGGGCTTATGGCCATCGGTTACTATGTATATATGATTTATCCAGGGTGCGAATTTCTCCACGCTACGTAGCGAGTACAGCAGCTCGTTGTGGTTTGCCCATCGGCTGCTGCGCACGGAGGATGCCGAGAGGTTTTGCCCATCCTTTTCTAAAGCAGCGTTTTTCTTGGCTAGCCAATTCATATCGCTACCATCTACCCATAAGTATACCAGATCTATTTTCATACTCCGTTCGCTATGTTTAGGTTTGCCATTTTAGTTCATGCCAGGTATAAATTTTAGTATCATTGGAGCGTTGGCTGTGTATAAATTCTGCTTCAAAAAGGTTGGCCAATTGTTTTACACATTCCTTTTTAAGTTTTTTGTTAACGGTTGGCCCTGTTGGAGTGTTGTTAACGTCAATTATGTAAATTTTCTTATCATCGTTGTCTCTCAATACATCCAACTCCCCATAGTCGAGGCCTATCCGTTGGCAGAAGGAAGTTATTAGTTCCATTTCCTTTGCAGTAAGCAGGTTGTTTATGGGCAGAACTTCGGGCTCCTTGATGCTCAGTATATTCTTTGAGAAATTCGCGAACCGAGAGCTAATTGACTTGTACTTAAGGTATCCCCAAATCATTCTACCGTTGATAACAGGAATTCTCATGTCGACCACAAATTGCTTATCGTGCTCGTTGTTTATTACCTTTTGATATATATATCCTACCTCTGGGGTTAGTGGACCCTGAACAATTACCCCGTCATACGAGGCATTTATTTCACTCTTTTTCACCATTAAGCCCGAAAAGGTGGTTGGGTTAACAATGCTCGAATAACCAAAAACATCTTCAAACACATCATCTACCTTGCTTTTTGAGATGTTGGTGCATCGAAGGTTTACAGCAAGCTCCTTTTGAGTTAAACTTTGTATTACCGAATCGGGTTCCCTATAGGTGGAATCTTGCCAATAAACCACAAGTTGATGATTCTTTTGGGGGTTGTTGGTAATATTATATCCGAGGCTTTTTGCCATCTTATTAATTACAGCCTTTCGGCCAGGGTATTGCGGATAAAGAAGTATGGTTTTTACCTTATTCCTCGTTGTAATAATTCGACTACCCCATGTAAAGATGTATATAATATTCTTGAAAAGGACTGAGGATGTGGAATGCTTTCGTTTAAACCTATTTTGTATATACATTGTGCAAATTTTAAGTTGTTAATTTTTTTTGATGTCAACACGCTAAGCATATGGTCATTGCTTGCCCCAGTGGGTTTATTCTAAACCAAGTGTTTTATCCATCCACCCAAACAGCTTTTCTCTGTCGCTAACGGGGCAAAGCTCAAGGCTTTGTACGCATAAAAACTTAATGCTTTCATCTCGTTGGCACATCATTATCTTTTTGTCGATATAACCATTTGAGCGCCCGTGTGGTTGCAAGTATGCTAGATTGGGTTTAGCAAAATTTCTATTTCCGGCTAAAATCTCCAGGTGATTGCAAAGCGAAACAAAGTTGAACTGCTTCTGATCTTTAAACTTGTACGAAACATTCCTTTCGAAAACTTGCTGATTTTCGGCAAAGTAGACTTCTACCCTTTTTTTATTTATGGCAAATGGTGTATGGCTAAAAAAGAAGTATCGCCACTTAAACCCCAGCTCTTTGGCCGCTAACCACTGGCCAATGTGGTATGATGGTCTGGGTTGAAAGTCGGGATTGTTAAGTATAAGTATGTTAATCCATTTTAGCAACGAGTTCCATACGAAACGGAATCGTGGCCTCTGTAGCCAGGCTCCCCTCAATACGGGGTAGTTGTTAGCAAACCAATCGTGAGGTTTAGTTTCCCTAATAAGGAAAACATCATCGTTGAAGTATATAAAATTATCGGATAGTCCCTCTATTCGCCAGAGCATGCTCTCAATAGATCTGCTGTTGAAAGTTGGCAAGTGCTTTTCAAACCCACGGAATATCTCCTTGTGGTTAACTATTTTAATGGAATTGTTCCGTATAGGGAAATGGGAGCTTATCTCCCTATTTATGTTGGGGTCTTGATTGTCGGTTACTATGAAGATATACCTTACAAAAGGTGCAAACCTTAAGATTGAAAGCACGCAATACTTAATTTCGTTAACCGAGGCAAAGCGAGTGAGGTTTGCCCCAGGAATGGCGCAAAGGGGTTTGCCGTATAGGTAGGGCTTAAGCTTTTCAAGAAATGAGGGATTGCCACCATCAACCCATGTAATTACTACATCTATTGGGGTTGAGCCGGCTAAGCGAGTATCTGGCATTGCCGTAATTTTCCTCAAAAGTATTGATTTTTTACATTTTTTCGCAACTTTGCAAAAAATTAAAGGGGCATATGGGTTCAACTGAAAATGATAGGGTGGCTGCCGTATCGATGATGCGTAACGACAGCTTTTTTGTTGCCAAATGGATTGAGTACTACAGCCAGCAGCTGGGAGCAAAAAACCTTTTTTTAATTCTTGATGGACACGACCAGGAGATACCGGCAAACGCCAACGATATTAATGTGATTAGGTTGCCCCACCGCAAGCTTAACCGGGCAAGGGGAGACCGGAACAGGGCCCGATTGGTTTCGTTTTTTGCCAAATCACTATTTCATCGATACCAAGTGGTTATAGCCCATGATATTGACGAGATTTTGGTGGTTGACCCCAACCAGGGGATGGGGCTTGTAGATTATCTGCTTCGTCCCACACGGTTCGCCTCAAGGTCGGGCTTGGGGCTTGATGTGGGGCAGCACATTGATTTTGAGGACGAGATAGATAGCGCCAAGCCTTTTCTCGATCAGCGAAGCTTTGCTCACGTATCGGCGCGCTACACCAAGCCGGTGGTGGCGTACAAGCCTCTGCGCTGGGGCTCTGGTTTTCATAGGGTAAAGGGCAAAAACTTCCGTATTGATAAAAATTTGTTTCTACTTCACTTTGGAATGCTCGATTTCCAAAAATCGAAAGTTAAAATTGGCGACCTGTCGCTGCATAAAGCTGGGTGGCAGGGACACCTCGACCGCAGGCTTCTTTTGTTTGAGTTGATTCGAAACGGCAAGGCTCTTGATGGTGATTTGTTCTTCCCGAAGGCTAGGTTTAGGCAAAGCCTCTTCAGACCGATATATGCTATCAATAAGCCTGGAGTGTTGCGAGAGCGGCCTATTGTAAAAATTCCTGAACGCTTTAGGGGGGTGGTGTAGCTCCAAATTGCTTACCTTAGCCCTCCTCCTATCATATACTAAGTAATAAGGCGTATGGCTCATCCCAAATCGATGTCGAGAGAAACATTTCACTCTTGGATTTATTACTTCAGCCTGTGTTTATTTGTGGTGTCGCTATCTACATCGCGTTTTGTGCTCACGCTTAGCATCGTGTTGATGAGCCTTAACTGGCTGGCCGAGGGAAACTTCAGGCAAAAATTTATACAATTTAGGCGCCAAGATGGGGTCGTAGCCTTCCTGCTTATTTTTGCATTAAGCGTACTGGGTGTGCTTTGGGCGCACGACCGAATTTTTGCGCTGCATGCTTTACAGCACAAGCTGCCCACCCTTCTGCTCCCGATAGTTATGGTTACTTCGCCAGCCTTAACCTCTAAACAGATTAGGACGATACTGTTTCTTTTCATCTCATCGGTTGTAGTGGTTTCGTTTATTGGGTTAGCCATACGAGTAATTCAAAACCCCATAAATTTCAGGGAGGCCTCGCCTTTTGTGCCTGCCACAAACTATAGCATGCTGCTGGTGCTGGCGGCTTTCCAGCTCCCAATATTGGTTAGGCAGATTAGCGAAAAAAGGCTACACCTAATGCTCTCGCTAGCTGTGTCGGGGTGGTTGGTGTATTTTATTTTTTACCTCAGGTCGTTTACCGGATTGGCTTCGCTGGGTGGGGCTTTGGCGTATTTGCTCATTATTATCCTATTCTATCATCAAAGCAAAGCGCTAAAGGTGGGATTTGCTTTGCTAAGCATTGGTGTGCTTGCGTTTGGTGTTTGGCTGTTTAGCTATATGTATAGCATAACCCATACCGAGATTACGCCCGATTTTAGTGCCCTGCCAAAATCAACACAGAACGGAACTAATTACAAGCATGATACAGCGAATATCCTTCGCGAGAACGGACACTTGGTGTACCTGTTTATAGCCGAAGATGAGCTGCGCGTCGCTTGGAATAACCGTAGTAAGCTAGCATTCGACAGCCTGGATAGAAATAGTGAGCCCTTAAAACACACCCTATATAGGTATATGGCCTCAAAGGGGTTAACCAAAGACAGCGCAGGGCTTGCCGCACTTACCAACAGGGACATTAAGGCAGTGGAGGACGGTTACACCAACTTTCATTACATTGAGTGGCCTGGATTTTACAGCCGTGTACATATTTTAATGATGGGCTTTTATATGTATTCGGCAAGCCATGGAGCAAACCCAACCTGGAGTACTTTTACCGAAAGGCTTGAACTTTGGAAAGCATCATGGGTAGCCTTTAAAGAGTACCCCCTGTTAGGCTGGGGAACGGGCCATATTGAACGGGCCGTTGAGTATGGTTTGCAAAGGAACAGCTCGGTTCTAGCTAATAGCAACCTTCGTTCCCACAATCAGTACATATCCCTATTGTTGCTTTGGGGAGTTGTTGGTTTTGTTGCTTTTATCTCGCTTTTGGTATACATCATTATAAAAACAAAAGTATATAAGCTATATATATTCAATGTGTTTGTTGTAGTTTTTGCAATAAACGGACTGGTGAACGATCCGCTTGAGGGGCAAGTTGGCCAGTGCATGTTCATGTTCTTCACGCTTTTCTACAGCTATTTCTATACAAAAGTATGTAAGGGTAATTCCCTATTCGATTCTCTAGAATCAGTTTAAGCAAATTCGTTTCTGATTCGCTTGAGGCTTTACTGTTAAATTAGCAATTTTACTGCCTATCACAACTGACCGTCTAATCTGTAACTTGTTTAGAGCAAACTAATTGCAAATTAAAGCTTCATGGCGGTCACCAGTAATTGCCTATATGCAAAGGCTTAAGCCCGCAAGCATTTCATAGGCTCGTGCCAGCTGCAGTAGTCCTATTCGCAAGTAAAATTTAAACAGGAGTTTAATTTATATCGTAATTTACCTTAAGCTTGTTAAAATCCTGCTATTTGTGTTCGGCTTTTTGCCCTTGTGATGAAATATATTATGAGCACACAACCTAAAACCCCTTATTGCAAACGTTTGAGGGCAAATGCGTCATTGTTAAACTATGTTTAATACTATTAATGAGTATTAAAATTAAATTTACCGTCCATTTTTTCACTAAGAGCGATTGTATTAATAAACTTCGAGAAATCTCTACCCGTTTTATTAAATCTAAATGTTAATTATGATCAGAACAATTAAGAAGATCCTATTAACCCTTACGTTAGCTGGAGTAACCAGCTTTACCTTTTCGCAAGGTACAGTAAAGGGGGTTGTAGTTGATGCTAGCAACAACGAGCAGCTAGTTGGAGCCTCAGTTATTCTAAAAGGCTCGTCCAAGGGCGTTACAAGTAATGCTTTTGGTGCATTTGAGATGACAGTACCAGCAGGTGAACAAACAATCTTGGTTCAGTTTGTTGGTTACATCAATCTAGACATTGACTTTGCTATTAAAAATGGTGAGACCATTGATTTAGGTACAATAGCCATTGTGCCCGATCAAATTGGTATAGCCGAGGTAAAAGTTTTTGCTTCGGTTGCTGTGTCGAGAAGAACTCCCGTTGCACAATCGAGGATTGAGCCTATTGAGCTCGAGGAGAAACTTGGAACGCAGGAATTCCCCGAGATTCTTAAATCGACCCCTGGTGTTTACGCCACCAAGGAGGGAGGTGGATTTGGTGACTCGCGTATTAACCTACGTGGCTTCGAGTCGGCCAACATCGCCGTTATGATTAACGGTGTACCCATGAACGATATGGAATGGGGTGGTGTTTACTGGTCCAACTGGGCTGGTTTGGGAGATGTTACCCGTTTAATGCAGGTTCAGCGTGGCTTGGGTGCTTCAAAGGTAGCGGCTCCATCGCTTGGAGGTTCAATTAATATTGTAACCAATTCAACCGACGCCAAAAAAGGGGGTTCGGTATCGTATGGTATAGGTAACGACAACTACAATAAGGTTAGCTTTTCTGTTTCCACAGGTTTAACAGAGAACAACTGGGCTATTTCACTACTTGGCGCCAAAACAACAGGCGATGGTTATATCCAGGGAACCGAATTTGAGTCGTACTCATACTTTGTAAACATCTCAAAGAGATTGAATGATGACCATCACCTGTCGTTCACCGCATTTGGTGCTCCACAAAAGCACAACCAGCGGAATAGGAATGATAGGTTAACAATCGCCCAGTGGCAAATGGTCCCCGGTAAGTACAAGTACAATCCCACCTATGGTTTCGACATGAATGGCCAGCAGCACGCATCGGCCTACAATGTTTACCATAAGCCACAAATTTCGCTTAACCACTTTTGGAAAATCGATGACAAGTCTAACCTTTCAACTTCCGCCTATGTTTCCATTGGTAACGGATTTGGATATAGTGGTCAAGGTTTCACCTCAGCTTACAGAAGTGCTTGGTACGGCGCCAGCAGCGGTATTCCTAACTCAACCTACATATTTAATGATACCGAGTACAACTTCCGCTCGGTTGATGGTACATTCGACTACGGGACTATTTATGAGCTGAATCAATCGACAAATGATGTTAATGGTGCTATGATGGCCATGTCGAAGAGCGTAAACCAGCATCGCTGGTACGGATTGCTATCAACATACACCACAAGGTTAACCGATGATATTGATTTTTACGGCGGGGTTGATTTCCGTTACTACAAAGGAATTCACACCAACGAGCTGGTTGACCTTTACGGAGCGTCTTACTTTATCGACCAAACCTCTCGATCGGCGCTAAGCAGCACCGACTGGCAAACCCAGAAGCTTACCGTGGGCGATGTGGTTTACCGCGATTACGATGGCTTTGTTCGTAGCGAGGGTGTGTTTATGCAGGCCGAGTACAACAAGTACGACCTAAGCGCATTCCTTTCGTTCTCTGGATCGAATACAACCTACTGGAGGTACGATCGTTTCTACTACGACGAGGCAGATGCTGAGTCGGAAAGGATTAACTTCTTTGGCTTTAGCGCAAAGGGGGGTGCCAACTATAATATCGATGATCAGCATAACGTATTCACCAACATAGGGATGATATCACGTGCTCCTTTCTTCTCTGGTGGAGCTTTCTTGCAGTCTACCACTAGTAATGTTACCAACCCCAACGCTGTAAACGAGAAAGCCCTTTCTGTTGAGCTGGGCTATGGTTTTGTTTCGTCTATCATCTCGGCTAACCTTAACGTTTACAGAACAGAGTGGAGAGACAAAACGTTGGTACGCGCCATTAATGCCAATAGCCCCGAAAGTTTGGTTGCCAACATGGAGGGCGTTAATGCTCTTCACCAAGGAGTGGAACTTGACTTTGTGGCCAGACCTATCAAGAAGTTGGAAATTACTGGTATGGTATCGCTTGGCGATTGGAAATGGAAGCAGGATGCTGCTGGTTACCTTTACAACCGTCAGGGTGAGCCTACCGATTCGCGCGGTAATGTGGTTGAAATCCAAAGCGAAGAGCATGCTAAGATTGAGGTAAACATTGGCGGAATTCGTGTTGGTAACTCGGCACAAACCACCGCTGCCATTGGCGCCAAGTACGAGCTTATTAGGGGCTTTAGGATGGGAATCGATGGCAACTACTTTGGACGCAACTACGCTTACTACAACATTTCATCGGTTGGCTCAAACCTAAACCCATTGAACTTTGCTCAACCATGGAGGATTCCCGATGCCTTCACCTTCGATTTTCATGCTAGCTACCGCTTCAAAATTGGCGATTTTGATGCAACAATAGTTGGAAACATCAATAACCTTTTTGATGCTGAGTACATCACCGACGCAACGGATGGAGCTAACCACGACTGGTTAACCTCAACTGTGTTCTATGGATTTGGAAGAACATTATCCACCTCACTTAAAATCAAATTCTAAACACCAGACTGATTATGAAAAAACGAAATATATTACTAGCTGGTTTAGCTTTAGCCCTTTTGCAGTTTAGCTGTACCGACTTTAACGACCAGTTTGAGGGGCTCGAAGATTTGACCACGCCCAAGAATCTGGTTACCTATTATTACACGCTAACCGAGGCAAACTACTCAGATATTAGCAAGTTGGCTCTTGCTAAAGCCGAAACCAAGGAGGATAGCGCCAAGGCCAAGTCGATAGCCGATAACATGTATTTTACCGAGAACGTTCCCGCTGGGAACTACGTTCCATATTTGCTCAAGTCCCTTTTTCCTTATGGCGATGTGGGAACAGCAGCAATGGTAACCTACGCCTTTGGCAACGACAAACCCGATTATTTTAGTCAGCTAAGAACAATCAACATTCTTAATGCCGAAGACTACATGGTGGCTTGGGGTAGCCAAACAGAATACCTAGAGGCGCTCACTCGCAAGCATACTCCTGCCGAGAAGCTTCCCCTAGTTCTTAAATCAAAATTCCCCAATGCAGCTGATGGTGAGTATAAGTTCGTTCAGTATGACTACATTGACGAAGAGGATCCTGTGGGACAGGAGTTTTACAAGCAAGACTGGACCGGTCACTCAGTATCATCATCATCGCCCTACGTGCCCATTAGCGAGGAGGGTTGGATGACTGTAGACCTTAAAGGGGCGCTCGATTGGCAATGTAGAGTTTTTAGCGGCAACAATTTTGCACAAGCATCATCGCATAACTCAGGAGCAATTAATGAGGCATACCTCATCTCACCAGAGATTGATTTGACAGATGCCTCTGGTGCAAAGTTTACATTTGATGTTGTTGTTGGTTATTGGAATGCGAATTGCCTATCCGTATTAATCTCGGATGATTTTGATGGTACAGAGAGTGGTATTGAGGAAGCTACATGGACAAATCTTACTTCTAACTTTACCCTGCCCGAGTTTGCTGGAGGCTATTCTCCCTGGGGAAATGCTGGGGTTGCAGATATGAGCAACTACGAGGGTAAAAAGGTTCACATAGCCTTTAAGTACGACGGCGATGGTCGCTCGGCAGACGACAGAGGAGAAGACCCTTTGAAAACCACAACCTATCAGATTGACAACATAATTATATCTTCGTTGCCAACAGGTGAAAAACAATATGTAGTTTATAATTACGACGGCACTACTTGGAGACCAGCCGATAGCAAAAAGTTTGTTGCGCTTCAGCTGGCCGACTACGCAGCCATGGGCAAGGAATATTTCTCCTCGTCAGATGCACCTAAGTATATCCCAACCTTCTTGCTTAACAAGTTTCCTTACGCTCAAGCCGGAGATGTTAAAACTGTGGTATACAGAACCAGTAGTACCGTTACCTACTCTGGGGCCACTGAGTACACATTTGTTGGGGGGCAATGGGTAGCTGAAGATTTCATTGAGGATGTTACCGCACAGTTCAAGGTTTATGAAGCAGGTTGGTTGTTCGATCCTACGGTAGATTATGTGATGGAAAAACCCGACTATCAGCTTGTGGTTGATTACGTGAGGGATAACATCAACCCAGGGTATTTGGATAGCTACAAAACGGCCGAGTTCTACTATGGTTTTGCAAGCTACTATGGTAATGTGAGCTTTAGACTTACCTACCGAGATAGCTATGCTGAGTTAGACACTGAGCTAAGCGCACTGGAAACTCCAGAAGAGAAGGTAGAACTTCTGTACGAGCGCTTGAAGGAGGGTATGGAGATATTTACCCAGCTACGTTTCCCCGATGCGGTGCCAACTGTAAGTGGTGTTGAGGTTTTCTACAATATTACCACAAATATTTACTATGCAAATGGTACTAGTTCAGCGGATGATGGTTTGCGCATGTACACATTTAAATGTATTGCTGCTGCTTCGGGCGATACCCCCCCGCAATTCGAATACATCTCGGATGAGGTGGTAGAATAGCTTATTTCGACCTCATAAAAAAACCTGCATGGCCTTGGCCACGCAGGTTTTTTTGTCTTATGCGTAATCACACAGCGCGTGCTTGCTTAGTTGTTAACAATTTGTTAATCTTTTGTAAATGGTGGCAATGGGAAGTTGCCGTATATTTACAGGCAAAGATTAAACTTTAAACTAACCATAAAATCTATGAAAATGAGGAGATTAATTTTATCGATGCTGTTTTCAGCGGTGAGCCTGCTGGGTTTTGCGCAGGTTACCACCTCAGGCATGAATGGTCGTGTGCTTGATATCAACAACGACCCACTTCCTGGTGCAACCATTGTTGCGGTGCACGAACCATCTGGCACACAGTATGGCGCTACCACCAACCCCGAGGGGCGTTTTAACCTGCAGGGTATGCGCCCGGGCGGCCCTTACACAGTGGAAGTTTCATTTATTGGGTACTCAAAGGAAGTTTTTTCGGAGATTAGCCTGTTTCTGGGGCAAACGTTCACCTTGGATGTAGTCCTTTCCGAGGGGGTGCTGGAGCTTGGTGAGATATTAGTAATTGGCCGAAAATCATCTGCTTTCCAGACAGACAAAACAGGTGCAAGCACCAACATCTCTAATCAGCAGCTAAAGGAGATGCCAACCATAAGCAGGAGCGTTCAGGATATTGCCCGGCTCTCACCATATGCTAACGGGATGGGCTTTGCTGGTGGCGATGGTCGATCGACCAACTTTACTATCGATGGAGCCAACTTCAATAATAACTTCGGCTTGAGCTCAAACCTGCCTGGTGGTGGTAACCCCATTTCACTGGATGCCATCGAGGAGATTCAGGTTGTTGTATCACCATTCGATGTTCGTCAGACCAACTTTATTGGCGGAGGAATCAACGCCATTACTAAATCGGGTACCAACCGGTTCACCGGTTCGGTATACAACTACTTTACCAATCAGAATATGAGGGGCAACAATATTGGTGATGTAGATTTTGGCGATCGCGATGAAGAATCGAAAAAAATATACGGTGTAACCTTAGGCGGGCCAATTATTGAAAACAAATTATTCTTTTTTGTGAATGGTGAATACGAGTTGCAACCAGAGCAGGTTGTAACCTGGAGACCATCTGAGGATGGTGTTGCCAACACTGACCTCATGCTATCTCGTGCAAGTGTTGCTGATATGCAAAGGGTAAGGCAACATCTGATAGATAATTATGGCTACGATCCTGGCTCATACAGAGATTACCCTGCTGATATAAGCAACAGAAAACTTTTGGCTCGTATCGACTGGAACATTAACACGGCAAACAAGTTGAGCTTAAGGTATAACTACACCAAGAACCAGTCATGGAACCCAACCAATGGCAATTCAACCGATGCTGGCTTCCGTAATAGGGCCATGGATCGTATTTCTCAGTACTCCATGGCTTTCTCAAATTCCATTTACTCCATGGATAATATTGTGAACTCCTTCTCGCTCGATCTTAATAGCCGTTTCTCTAATAATATATCTAACCAGTTTTTGGTAACCTACACCAAGATTAATGATGTGCGTGGGTCTAACTCCGATCCATTCCCATTTATCGACATTATGTACGGTGTTAGAGGAGATGATTCTCAGATACTTGAACCATACATCTCGGCTGGATACGAACTTTTCACATGGAATAATGGGGTTAACAACAACATCTTCAACGTTGTTGATAATGTAAACATCTTTCTGAATAATCATAAAATTACTTTAGGTGCCAGCTTCGAGTACCAAATGGCAAACAACTCATACATGCGTAACGGAACAGGCTACTACCGCTATGCTAGTATCGATGACTTCTTGAATCAGGCCGCTCCAAGAGACT
Organism: Tenuifilaceae bacterium; assembly: GCA_034006965.1. GTDB lineage: Bacteria > Bacteroidota > Bacteroidia > Bacteroidales > Tenuifilaceae > Perlabentimonas. The sequence continues at coordinate 13,663 of JAVERU010000013.1, read as the reverse complement.
TTGCCCTTACGTATGGTTATGATGGTGAGGAGAACCCTTCGGCCGAGGTTGCCTTTAATCAGGTGGGTATTTATGCTCAGGATGAGTGGACTATAAACGCTAACTTTAAACTTACTGCGGGGATACGTGCCGATTATCTAAGGTATGTAGATAACATCATCCGCAATAACGCCATTTATGAGCTAGATTATGGAGGAAAGAAGATTGATACTGGGGAGTGGCCTACAGCCAAAATTCAGGTTTCTCCCCGGGTTGGCTTTACTTGGGATGTAATGGGTAATCAAGCCATGAAGCTACGGGGTGGAACAGGTTTGTTTGCAGGCAGATTGCCCTTGGTGTTCTTTACCAACATGCCCACCAACTCCGGAATGGTTCAGGGTAGCTATGCTGCAGTAACAAGGTATGACGCTGATGGAAACGTTACAAGCGCTGACCCCAATCTGGCATTGCTGGCGGGGCCAATGATTACAAACGTTAGCGAAATGATCGAGTTATTAGGATTGCCTAACACAATTACTCCAGAGGACGGACTTTTGCCTCGTGATGTAAATGGAATAGACCCCGATTTCAAGATGCCTCAGGTTTGGAAAACATCATTGGCATTTGAGTACGAAGCACCCACATCTTTTCCGCTATCTGTAATGGTTGAAGGTATATACACTAAAACCCTAAACGGGGTTATGCTTAAGAACTACAACCTTATGCAACCCGACAATACGTGGGAACGCTTCAATGGCCCTGACGATAGGTATATATACCCAGCATCGGATGATATCACATATACCTCCAGGAATGCATATGTCCTATCGAACAATAGCGAGGGATGGGGAGCAATTGGTAACATTTCTGTATTTGCTGAGCCCATTGATAACCTTAACCTGATGGCAGCCTTCACTTACACCGAATCAAAGGAGATTTCAGGGATGCCAGGTAGCAACGCCGCCTCTGCGTACACCGGGCTTCTTCAAATAGATGGTCCACACCTTCCTACCGTTCAGCGCTCACAGTTTGTTGTCCCCTCAAAGGTTATTGCATCTGCATCATACCGAATTCCATATGCAAAGGATCATATGGCCACTACAATTAACCTGTTTTACTCCGGATTCTCTCCCTACGGGAACAGCTTTACCTACACAAATGATATGAATGGCGATGGTATTGCTACAGATTTAATCTACATTCCCAAGAAGAAGGGGGAGATCAATTTCGTTAGCGCCGCTGATGAGGATGCATTCTTTGCTTTCGTAGAGCAGGATAATTATTTGCGTAAGCACAAAGGAGAGTATGCCGAAGCCTATGCAGCAAGAGCACCTTGGGTTCACCGCTTCGATTTGCGCTTTACTCAAGACTTTAGCGTAAATATTAGCGGAAGGAAGAATACCCTTCAGTTTACTCTGGATTTTGTAAACTTCGGGAACCTAATTAATAGCGAATGGGGTGTATTCCAAACCATGTCATCGAGTAATAATGGTCAAATTCTTACATACGAAGGTATGGATGCTGACAGAACACCAAGTTTCTCGATGGTTAAAGATGCTGATGGTAATTACCTAAAAGAGACCTACTCAACAAATTATAATTACAATCAGGTTTGGCGACTACAAATTGGGGCTAGATATATCTTCTAATCTGATCTTGCTAACGCAAACATTTTGCTCGATAAACTTGTAGTTATTTAGTTCATACCAGATTAAAAGGGGCTGCCTCGGCGAGGTAGCCCCTTTTAATCTGGTGGGTCAACCATTTTTTCAACAATCTCCTCTCACCTCAAGCCAAGCGTTAAGCTGCTCCTTTAGCAATGCTTGCACGTGCATTCGGCCCTGCTAGGCGGTGCCTGTGGCATTGGCAGTTAGGGCGAAAAGTTGGGTTAGCACATTTAGAATTGATTCGCTTATTACCGAATTCAAAAGAGTTGGTTTCGGGTTACAGGTTATAAAGACATCCAAAATTACAGTATGCTGCACACCATAATTATGCATAAATTACTAAATCTTAGTTTTGTTTTTCCTTCACACAAAAAAAGCCTGCTTTTGCAGGCTTTTTTTGTGTGTATTAGGCAACGCTAGCCTATTATCGAAGTACGAACTTTGCTAATCTCTTTCTCAATTTTATCGAATTGCTCTGGAGTAATTTCTTCTCCTTCAACCTTATCAAACATCGATTTTATGGGCTTAAGCATTTCCTTAACCTCAGCAACTGCAGCATCGTCGGCAAAGGGTTCCATCAGCTCAAAGAGCTTGGTAATTGGATCCTTTTGGTTGGCAATAATTTTTAGAATATCCTCATTGTTTTGGCTAACCAAAGCAATTTGGGTGGTGATGTATAGGCCTTCGATCCAACTACCTGTCATCACTAAAAGTGAGATGTTATCCTTCCCTTCGTTCATGAGGAACTCATAGGTATCGTAGAACGAGTCGGTGATAATCTGTATAAGCTCGTCCTTGTTGTCCAAGTTGCTCTCAACCCTATCGGCAAAATCTTTATTGAAAGCTGATGTTATCTGAAGGTCCTCAATTAGCTTTTTGGACACATTAAGGTAGTTCATTGTCTCCTGCTTCATTTGGTATGTGCTGGCGTAGCTAAGGTCGGCGCCGTAAACACCAAGGTTAAGGGCCTTGCTCTTCTCGGTAAAATACTTGTCAACATTCTCAACAGGGTTATTTAGGCTAAGGATATAGCTTGCTCCGGCTTTGTTGAGGAGATTAATCACTTCGAAAGCTGTGGGTATTGGGTACTTGGTTACACTTTTAAAAGCTTCCTCCTTCGATTCAACTGCCTTATCGGTTTCGGCCTGCTTGGCACCTCCTCCGCAGCTAACCATTACAATTACCACGGCTACACCTAGCAGGGAGGCCAAAGTTTTTGTTAAGAGTGATTCGCTAAACATTGTTTTCATGCTTCTATGGTTTTTTTTAGTTACAAATTTCAGGTTAGTTAAATTCGTGCTAATTTATGAAAAAACTTAGTTGTATGCCTAGTAAAGACTAATATATTTTTTTAACGCAGCGCAGCTCAACATGTAGTATGAGGGTTTAATCTGTTTGGACTTAGATCCAGCAGCTATTTGAATGCGCCTTTACAACACAATGCGATCCAGCTCTTTGGATATATGGTTTTTAAGTTCGTTTATGGTTCTTAGCCTGAATAGTAGCTGATTCACCTCTTCAATCTGATCCTTTGGATTTAAGCTGCGAAGCTCCTCGTGAAGCTTACCCAAAACCATTTGCATGACCTTGCTCTTGTACACCATGATCGCTTTAGGAACCGACTCATGTAGAGCATCCTCCTCCTCAACTGGCATGGCTTGATGCTTGCTCCATATCTTGCTAAGCTTATGCTGAGTGGTGAGCAGGTTCACAGCCAGCTGGCTAATTTCCGCATCGGGGTGGTTAGTGAATGTTCTATAATCTATATCTCTACCATCCTCCATTAGCTTTTGGTACTCATCAAAAACCTTTTTGTAAACTAGATTTTTAAACTCAAGGTTGTCATTCAGTATCTCAGAGATGATGTGTTGACCCACAGTTACTTGTTGGGGAGGGGAGTCTTCCTCAGCATCTTCAGGTGAGGGAATCTCGAAGAAAACACTTTGCCCAAATTTTAGCAGGTAGTATAAAATCTCTTTTTCCTGTTCTTCGCAAAAAACATTTTCAACAAAGCTGGGTAGGGCTGGCGTTTCTTTCGCTTTCACGGGGGGTGTATCCGTATTTGAGTATTGGGCTTTGCCCAATATTTTCTCCATCTTACCCCGCCTTATCTTACTCACCTCGGCATAAAGTATTGACTCGTCAATATCCAAAATCTTACTACACTCCCTGATATACACCGAGCGGGTGATGTTCTCGGGGATAACCGAAATAGACTTAACAATATCGCGGATAAGGTTAGCTCGCTCCACCGGATCGCTCTTGGCTTCGTTGAGGAGTAGCTTGGCCTTAAAGTTGATAAAATCGGCCTCGTTCTGCTCAATGTAATCAAGCACCTGCGTTGCGCTATGGCTTTTGGCGTAGCTGTCGGGATCCTCACCCTCGGGGAGTAGCACCACCTTTACGTTTAGCCCTTCCTCCAGGATAAGGTCGATACCCCTAAGCGAGGCTTTTATCCCTGCTGGGTCGCCATCGTACAGCACGGTAATGTTCGGTGTGAATCGCTTGATAAGCCTAATCTGATCGGGAGTGAGGGCCGTTCCCGAGCTGGCCACCACGTTTTCAATACCCGCCTGGTGTAGCGAGATAACATCGGTGTAGCCCTCCACCAGAAAGCACTTATCGCTTTGCGTTATGGCTTTCTTGGCAAAGAATATTCCGTAAAGCACATGGCTTTTGTGGTAGATGTCGCTCTCGGGGCTGTTGAGGTATTTGGCCGCCTTGGCATCGCTCTTCATAATACGACCACCAAAGGCAATCACCCGTCCGCTCATGGAGTGAATGGGGAATATCACCCTGCCAAAAAAACGGTCGAAGGCCGTTCCATCGCTACGGGCTATGCTTAGCCCCGTTTTGGTGAGATACTCCTGCTTGTAGCCGCTTTTCTGCGCGGCTTGGGTTAGCGCATCGCGCTGCTCGAGGCTATAGCCCAGCTGAAACTTTTCGATAATATCGTCCCTAAATCCGCGCTCGCGGAAGTAGCTTAACCCAATGCTTTTACCCTCGCTGTGCTTATGCAGGTTATCGGTAAAGTGACGCTGTGCCCAAGCGGTAACCACCATCAGGCTGTCGCGCTCGGTACGTTGCTTTATCTCCTCGGGGGTTAACTCCTTCTCCTCAACCTCAATATTGTATTTTTTAGCTAGGAACTTCAGCGCCTCCACGTAGGTCATCTGCTCGTGCTCCATAATAAAGTTCACGGCATTCCCGCCCTTACCACAGCCAAAGCATTTGTATATTCCCTTTGCTGGGCTAACCGAGAACGAGGGGGTTTTCTCGTTATGAAATGGGCAATGCCCAAGGTAATTGACTCCCCGCTTCTTGAGCGACACAAAATCCTTTATCACCTCCACCACATCGGCGGCGGCCATTATCCTATCTATTGTAAGCTGGTCAATCATTGGGAATTACACTTGCGTAGGTTAGTTCGTTCGAGCTGTAAAGGTACAAAAGATATAGAATAAAATCGTTTAAATCTGTTTCGAATACAACCGAATAGACTTATGTAAACTGCATATAATTCGGGTGCATTGGAAATAACGTAAAATAAAAGCACGTTAATTAGGGTGTATTCGAAACAAAATTTATATTTGAAATAAAAAATGATAGGGCGGGATAACTACTTAAAACAAATAGCTCCTTTTATCGGAGCACCTATGATTAAGGTAATCACTGGTATTAGGCGGAGTGGCAAAAGCACCCTGCTTACTCAGATTATCGAAATGATTAGGAGTACCGATGTTGCTGATAATCAAATTTTATACATCAACAAGGAGCTGTACGAGTTCGACTCCATTAAAACCTATAGCGATTTACATGAGTTTGTTCAAAAGAATTTGGACTTCAAATCAAAGAAGTGCTACCTATTTGTTGATGAAGTACAAGAGATTGACCAGTGGGAGCGTGCCATAAACTCGCTACTGGCCAGCAGTAAAATCGATATATACATTACGGGTTCCAATGCATCGTTAATGTCGTCGGAGTTGGCCAGCCTTCTGTCGGGTCGATATGTGGAGTTTAAGATCCTTCCTTTAAACTACAAGGAGTTTAGAGCGCTGCTGCTCCACCGCGGTAGGCAGCAAGAGCTCAAGAACTCTTTTGCGTTTTACCAGCGCTATGGCGGCTTCCCCGGTTTGCACCACATCGAGTGGGAAGATAGCATAGTGCGGCAGTATCTTCAATCGCTGTATAGCACGGTGCTGCTAAAGGATGTAATTGTTAGGAATAGTATCCGCAACGCGGCATTGCTCGAGAAGATAGCCGAGTATATAGTCGACAATTCTGGCAACATAACTACCGCAAATTCCATTAGTCAATTTCTGAAGTCGCAGCATCGCAAGGCATCGGTTGAGACTGTACAAAGCTATATCCAGCATTTCATTAATGGTGAGGTAATACGCAAGGTTAAACGGTTCGATATAAAGGGTAAGCGTCTGCTCGAAACATTTGAGAAGTACTATATGACCGACCATGGCTTTAGGTTTGCCCTTCTGGGCTACTCCCCTCAGGATATATCGGGTCAACTTGAAAACATTGTTTTACTCGAGCTGCTGCATAGGGGGTATGTGGTTAATATAGGTAAAGCAGGTGAGTTCGAGGTTGATTTTGTTGCCCAACGTGGCGATGAGAGGTTATACCTTCAGGTTTGCTCATGGCTAAAGAGCGATAAAACCATTGACAGGGAGTACCGCTCACTTGAACAGATAAACGACCACTTTCCTAAGCTTGTACTCTCGCTCGATAAGGGTTTTGATACCAACCGAAAGGGAATTATGTGGAAAAATATTGAGGATTTTTTGCTGATGGATTAGTTGGTTGACTACGCTAATTCCCCCATTTATTCGTTACTTAGCATATAAATCCTTTGGTACGTGGTAAAGCGGCTCGTCATACTTCCAGCTATTTTCCTCATTGTTCACAGTGCGCAGGGGCAAGATTTAAGCAATCTTCGCCGAAAAACCATTGCTCTTACCGCTGATACCATCACCCTCGATACGCTTAGCATAATCCCCAGCAGTTTTGTGGTAACCGATTTGCAGGGCAACATCATCGATAAAAATTTGTACTCCTTTAGCGTTGGTAGTGCCGAGTTTTACCCCACTGCTCAACTACGTGCAATGCACAGTGATATTGATGTTGAGTTCAGAGTATTTCCTATTCTATTCGAGCAAACCTACCAAAAGCGAAATTACCAGCAGCATCTATCGCCCGATAGCCTTATGGGGCGCGCTAGGCCACGCTACGTTGTTGGAGGTATTCAAGAGCCCATTTTTGGCGATCAGATACAGACCAATGGCTCCATCATGCGGGGTATTCGGTTTGGCAATGGGCAAAACCTTTCGGTAAACTCCAGTATGAACCTCACCTTTCAGGGCGATTTGGGTAAAGATTTAATGATAGAGGGAGCAATTTCGGATCAATCCATTCCGCTGCAGCCCGAGGGCACAACTCGACGTTTGGAGGAGTTCGACAGGATATACCTCAGGGTTCATCGAAATGATTTTTCCGTTCAGGCTGGCGATATCGACCTGCGGGCTGGAGGACAGGGGCAACTCCTGTCGTTTACCCGCAACGTGCAGGGGCTGGCCTATAACGGACGGTTTGGCAACCCCAAGGATACCCTTTCGGTTACGGCTGCACTTTCGGTTCCCAAGGGAAGGTTTGCCCGCAACCAGCTGCAGGGTAGCGAGGGCAACCAAGGGCCATACCGTTTACAGGGTGCAAGCGGAGAGCCATACATTATCGTTCTCTCTGGCTCCGAGCGGGTGTACGTTGATGGCACATTGCTAACCCGTGGCGACGACCAGCACTATGCTATAGATTACAATGCAGCTGAGGTTACCTTTACTCACCGTATGCCCATTAACCGCAATAGCCGAATTGTGGTTGAGTTCCAGTACTCCGAGCGCAGCTACTCAAGGTTTACAACCTTTGGCAGCGTGCATAGCAAGGGCGATAAGTGGCAGTGGGATTTTTCGGTTTTTTCGGAGCACGACAGCCGAAACCAGCCATTCGACCAGGAGCTAACCAGCGACCAAAAGCGACACCTTGCCTCAATTGGCGACGATTTAAGTCAAGCATTCCTTTCGCAAGCCGATAGGGTTGATTTCGATCCCGAGAAGTTACTATATCAGCAGCTCGATACTACGGTGAGCGGAACCACTTACTCTATTTTCAGACATTCTACTAATCCAACATTTGCAAATTATCGAGTTTATTTCTCCTACGTTGGGCAGGGCAAGGGTAGCTACATACCCGATTTTGGCACGGCCAACGGGCGGGTGTACCGATGGGTTGCTCCACAAAATGGTGTACCCCAAGGGAGCTACGAGCCCATCCGCAGGTTGGTAACCCCACAAAAAAAGCAGATGGTGCAGGCTGGGCTAACCCGCACCTGGAGCGATAGTTCGCGCATCAGCGCCAGCTATGCGTTGAGCAACACCGACCTCAACACCTTCTCCACCCTCAACTCCGATGATGATATTGGGCATGGCTTACAGCTGGCTCTTGCGCATAGGTTTAAACCCATTGCCAACAACCTGCATTTGGGGTTTGGGGCCGATTTTACCAATACAACGTCTGCATTTAGGAGCATTGATAGATATCGGCCTGTGGAGTTTGAGCGCGATTGGAGCATTGCAATGCCTTTAAATGGCGGCGGCGAGCGTATGCTGGGGGCATGGGTCGATGTGAGTACTGCACAGAAAATGTATAGCAAGCTGACAGCCCAATCGCTATCGTTAGGCAGTTGGTACGACGGGAATAGAATGAGCCTTTCGGGATGGAGCAGAGGAAAGATATTGGCAGCAAGATGGGATGCCTCGCTGGTAAATGCTGCCGATACAGCCATCGCATCGGAATTTTACAAGGCCAAGGTTAGCCTACGGAATGCCAAAGGTTTCATTGTTTTTGGGATCGAGGGTGAGTTGGAGAGCAATACGTTAACCTCACAGGGTAGCGATAGCATTCTAGCGCAAAGCTTTGGCTGGTATCAGCTAAGGGCATCGGTTTCAACCCCCGATACGCTGCCCGCCCAAGCCGAGGCTTGGTATATCTACCGAAACGATTACAAACCATTCGATAACATTGTTACACTTTTTGGCTCATCACAAGAGGTTGCGCTAAGCGCAAGGGGAATACACAGCAAGGTGGGGCAAGTCTCCTCATCAATAGGTTACAGGGTTTTTTCGCCCAACCTTAAGCAGTTTGCTGAGGCGGGAAAGGAGGAGCGCACCGCCCTTGCTCGGTTTGAGTACTCAAATAGGTTTGCAAAAGGACTATGGACGTTTGCAGGTAGCTACGAGCTGGGTTCGGGCCTTGAGCCCGATATGGAGTACTACTTTGTTGAGGTACCTGCTGGCCAAGGGGTATACACTTGGGTCGATTACAATGGCAACGGTATTATGGAGCTGGCCGAGTTTGAGATTGCCAACTACCCCGATGAGGCTCGCTTTATCCGCATCAACATTCCTGGAGCCAAAATGATAAGCGTGCGCAACAACTCCTTAAGCTTAAGAAGCAACATCAGTCCCGCTGCAGTCCTAAAGGAAAAAAAGGGTTTCTTAAATCAACTAGCTAGACTAAGCAATCAAACATCTTTTAGGGTGCAGCAAAAGAATCAGGCCGATGATTTTTGGCAGTCGGCCAATCCAATAGTTCAGCACCCCACCGACTCGCTTACTGTGAGTATGCGCAGCAATGTCCGAAACTCGTTGGCCTATAACCGAGCCAGCCGTGCTTTTGGGTTTGAGTATATCTATCTACAAGGGGTAAGCAAATCTATCCTTGCCAATGGGTTTGAGCTTAAGCAGATGCACTCGCATAGGGGGGTAATGTGGCTGGGCGTTGGAAACTATGTTTCAGCACGTACCGAGGCCGAGGGGTACGCGAGCGAGGCGCAATCGCAGTACTTCGTAACGCGGAACTATGCCATTGCAGGCCAAAGCGCACAGCAAAGCGTAAAGTTTGTGAGCGGTAAGCTGCACGCTGCCGAGGTTGTTTACAAATGGAATCAGTCCGAGAATTCTATGGGCAGCGAGGAGTTAAGTTCCCAATCCATCTCGCTGCAAACCGATTTTGCCTTTGCGGGCAAGGGCAGCATCATGGGTAGGGGAACCTATGTGGTGAATACATTCGAGGGTATCCAGCAAACCGCCGTAGCCTACGAGATGATGAAGGGGCTACAAAACGGCAAAAACATTGTTTGGGATATATCGGTAAGGCGCCGACTCTCGCAGCTTTTCGAGCTGGAGCTGGGCTACAATGGGCGTTACCTCAGCGACGGAACCGTGGTGCACAGCGGATCGATGCAGGCCAGGGCGCTGTTTTGATTTAAATAGCCAATATCCCCCCAAAATTCCCATTAATCAATTTGAAAACTACTTGCATTAAGGTAAATTATTGTTTACTTTTGTTTTGTATTAATGATTAAAGTAATCCGATGAAAAGCTCTGATCTTTACCGAATACTAACTAAACATGGTTGGTATCCAATATCGCAGAGAGGTTCTCACGTAAAGCTAAAACACGACGTAAAGAAAGGTGTAATAATTTTTCCGAACCACGGTAGCCAAGAAATGGGCGAAGGGTTAGAAAAGAAGATTTTAAAAGACGCAGGAATAAGTTTGTTAGATTAATGAAAAGGCTGGTTATGAAAACGTTAAGAAAGAAAATTAAAATGATAGTAGAGAAAACTGACACAGGTTTCTCTGCATTCGCTGAAGAATATCCAATTTTTACTACCGGCAGAACTATTACAGAGCTAATGAATAATGCCTTAGAAGCAGCAACATTAAACTTTGAAGAAGAGAATATTTCAATTACTCAGGAAAACTTGAAGTTTGAAATTGATTTTAAACAGTTTTTCCAATACTACAAAGTGCTAAACGCAAAATTTTTAGCAGACAAAATAGGGATGAACCCAACACTTCTATCACAATATGTGCAAGGGTACAAAAAGCCATCTGCAACACAAACAGAGAAAATTCTGCATGGAATTCATCAGATTGGACAAGAACTTTCCGAAATTAATTTGATATATAAACATTAAAGACTATAAACCTGGCCAAAATTTAGGACGTAGGCATAAGGGTTTGACAAGATGAGTTGAAACGGAGAAATCTGAACTATTCAGCCCATCCAGAATGTATTCATCGAGAACAAAATATTTGCTCATTCTCTTCCTCTCGCCTCACCCCCAGCTGCTAACGCCCACCGTACTGCTGCTTGTAGTAGTTGGCATAGTCGCCCGAGATAATATCATCGATCCACTGCTTGTTGGCTAGGTACCAATCGACGGTTTTCTCGAGCCCCTGCTCAAAGGTTACCGTGGGCCTCCATCCCAGTTCTCTGGCAATTTTCGATGAGTCAATGGCGTACCTTAGGTCATGGCCAGCCCTATCGGTTACAAAGGTGATGAGTTTTTCCGATGTGCCAGCTTCACGTCCCAGCTTGCTATCCATTATTTTGCATAGATGCTTAACCAGCTCAATGTTTTTCCACTCGTTACCCCCACCAATATTGTAGGTTTCACCTACTGCGCCTTTATGGAAAATGCTATCAATGGCCTGGGCGTGATCCTCCACGTAAAGCCAGTCGCGCACGTTTAGCCCCTTGCCATAAATGGGCAGCGGTTTCATCCGCTGGATATTGCTAATAACCAAAGGAATTAGCTTCTCGGGAAACTGGTTGGGACCGTAGTTGTTGGAACAGTTAGAAATAACGATGGGTAGCTTGTAGGTATGGTTGTATGCCCTGACCAGAAAATCGGAGCTGGCTTTCGATGCAGAGTAGGGGCTGCGGGGGTCGTAGGGCGTGGTTTCGGAAAAAAGCCCCTCATCGCCTAGGCTACCATACACCTCATCGGTGGATATGTGGTAGAAAAGTTTGCCCTCGAAATTATTACCCCACTGCTTGTGGGCTGCGTTGAGCAGCACTACGGTACCCTCAATGTTAGTCTTGATAAAATCCATAGGATTTGTGATGGATCTATCAACGTGCGATTCGGCCGCAAGGTGAATCACGCCATCGATACTAAAATCGGCGAAAACCCTTTCAACTTGCTCCTCGTTCCTAATATCAACCTTCACAAAGTGGTAGTTGGGTTTGTCCTCAACATCTTTCAGGTTCTCAAGATTGCCTGCATAGGTAAGGCAATCCATATTGATGATGTTGTAGTTGGGGTAGCCATTTACAAATCGGCGTACCACGTGCGAGCCAATAAAGCCCGCTCCGCCTGTAATTAGTATGTTTTGCATTGGATTATTGTGATTTACTGCTGGGGTGAATATTTGCTTGGCAGATATTCATCCCGGTTGTAGTGAGGTTAATACAGGTTAGGATCGGCCGACTCGATTTTACGAACATTTTTGGCCACCTCTTGCCCACGCTCGTTGGTCTCGATGGTGAACTCTACCAAATCGCCATTGCTTATCTCATTAAAATCGCCCTCCACAACATCCTGGTAGTGGAAAAAGAGGTTGTTGGGCGGAAACTGAATAAAGCCGTAGCCATTATTCATATTCATCGTCCTGCCTTCATGAACTTCGTCATCATCTTCTATTGAGGCAACTCGCTTGGGTTGCGAGTATTCGGGTAAATCGAACAGGTTCGTAACCAGTGGGTTGCTTGCCTTTAGTCCGCTATTGATAAGCTCATGCATAGCTATGGGGTAGGTAACCTCCTGAATCAGATCCTGCGAGGTACGTGTAACCACATCGCGGCCCATATCGTCGGTGTACTCAAAATCCCAGCTAAGCACCATAACCTTGGTGCCAAGCGAGTTTAGCTTGCGAATAAGGGGCACGTAGTCGCCATCGGAGGTGATCAGCACTACCACATTGAAGCGCTTGTAGAAAGCCTGCTCAAAAGCTTCGAGCGCCAACCATACATCAATCCCCTTCTCCTCCTTTTTGCCGCTACGGTTGCGGATTGGCAGGTAGTGCGTAACCACCCCCTCAGACATGAGGATATCGTCGAAAACCCTGTCGTTGTATAGCTGATTGCCACGCTGGCTAGCCTCCTGTGCGCTGATGCGGCCACGGAAGTAGTGCGCCTCAATTACTTGGCAAAAGTTGGCGGTAACATCCTCCTCCTTGGCCACAAGATTGCGGATAAAATTGTGTAAACCTGCAATATTTAGGCGTTTGCGCCTTGGGTGAAAGTAGTTGTAGTAGTTGCTTACATGCAGAAAGTAGTTTCCATCGTAAAATACCCCTATTCGTTTTAATTCTTTTGAACTGCTCATAAATTTTTAAGTAAATTTTGTTATAAACTAATGGTTTTCAAGATGTAGAAAGAACACTTTTCCTATTCAAGTAGAAATGAGTACAAAGATATTGATAATTTAGGATATAACAACCTAGCTAAACACATTGTTTGGTGAAATGTCTAAATTCCTTTGCCTAAGCTGTTTGATGTAGTAGCTAGTAGTAATAGTCTTCCATAGGTGGCAGGGCGGCAGTTACCTGCTCGTTATCATTAAAAGCCAATTTGTTAAACTCTCTTATTGCTTCCATTACTTCCGCTGCTTTGGTGTTGTTGGGTATTTGCATAACAATGGCCAAGTTGTACCCAGGCCAAACGGCATTGTTCAGCCCATTATAACCTTTAGCATTCTTGACCAAAACCTGGTAGTTGTCAACCCCTAACGCATTAATCTTTTTTTTAATCAAAGCATCTAAAATGCTGACGTTACAGGTATAGCATGTTGGCTTCATTACGAATGGATTTAATGTTTTTTATTGCTTTTAGTATGAAAAGCTGCATAAGCAGTAGGAACCACCAGTAGGGTAATAAAAGTTGAGGCCAACAATCCACCAATCATAGTATTTCCCAAGGCTGGTGTGCCTCTCGTCTCATACCCCGGCTAAGCGCCAAGGGTAGCATTCCTACCTGCATTCCCGAAACGCCTAACAAGCCTGGCGTAAAAATTATTACATAAAATGCTGTTTTTCCGCAAAATAAACCTCAATTCATTTGGATATAACATCGTTATGTATTATATTTGAACACATAACG
>JAVERU010000154.1:0-6918 GCA_034006965.1 Tenuifilaceae bacterium | reverse complement strand
AAATTCTTCAAAAATATGGTCTAATTTAGTTGCATCCATTTTGTCAAATTTTAAGGTTTGTCAAATTAACAAAACAAATCGATTAATATCAAATACTTATACTATAAGGAAATTTGTCGTACACCCATAGACTTACTACTCCACCTGTTATCAAAAAAACCCGATATAACGCTTAGCGCCACGAGCATTGAAAGATTATAAACAAGTTCGATAGTAAACATATAGTAAGAATAAGAGGGTTAAAGCTTATCTTAGTATGGTAAAATTAAGCAATTACAGGTATGTCTACACCATAGGGGTGCAGAAAAAAGGGTGATTTATCGCATACTTAAAACTAAAGCTGCAGGCCGTAGGCTTTTGTGAAAAATTACTACTTGCAAGATCCACCAAGTACACCAACCACCAAAAAAGCTCGCCTGTATAGCGAGCTTTTTAAAAAGTAAACATTCAATCTATTTACCCAATAAATTTATCTATAAGCGAATCATCGGCGATACTGGGAATGGTCACCTTTAGCGTGGGGGTGCGCTCCATCTCTCTTTTTATGGCAAATATGGCCTCCTTGTTACGCGCCCAGCTTCTTCGTGCAATTCCGTTGTTCACATCCCAATGTAGCATCATCTTTAAGCGACGGTCAGCATCAGGCGATCCATCGAGGGTCATTCCAAAGCCACCGTTAATCACCTCGCCCCAACCTACTCCACCCCCGTTGTGGATTGATACCCATGTGGCACCACGGAAGGAGTCGCCAATCACATTCTGTATTGCCATATCGGCAGTAAAGCTGGATCCATCGTAAATGTTTGATGTTTCGCGGAACGGTGAGTCGGTGCCGGACACATCATGGTGATCGCGCCCTAGCACAATGGGTGCCGAAATGTTGCCATCGCGAATGGCCTTATTAAAGGCCTCGGCAATCTTAATACGGCCCTCAGCATCGGCATATAGTATACGCGCTTGCGATCCCACAACCAGTTTATTCTTGCCAGCCTCTCTTATCCAATGGATATTGTCCTGAAGCTGACCAGTAATCTCGCTGGGGGCTGTTTTGGCAATATCCTCAAGCACCTGCTGCGCAATACGGTCGGATGTTTCTAAATCTTTTGGATCCGACGATGTGCAAACCCAGCGGAAAGGTCCAAATCCGTAGTCGAAGAACATGGGGCCCATAATATCCTGAACGTACGAGGGGTAGCGGAAAGTTCCATTCTCACCCATAACATCGGCCCCTGCACGGCTGGCCTCAAGGAGAAAGGCATTTCCGTAATCGAAGAAGTACATCCCGCGCTCAGTAAGAGCATTTATTGCCCTTGCATGACGGCGTAGCGTTTCGTAAACCTTCTCCTTAAAAAGCTCAGGATTTTCGGCCATCATCGCATTCGACTCCTCGAACGATTGCCCAACAGGATAGTAACCACCAGCAAATGGGTTGTGTAACGATGTTTGGTCGCTGCCCAAATCCACTGCAATATCATCCACTGCCAATCGCTCCCACAGATCGACCACATTACCCTGATAGGCAATTGAAACGGCCTCTTTGCCGTCCATAGCCTTTCTAATTCGGGGGATAAGCTTATCCAGATCATCGTAAACCTCATCTACCCATCCCTGACCATGGCGAACCTCAATCGCCTTAGGGTTAATCTCGGCAATTACGCTAACCAGGCCAGCAATAACCCCAGCCTTGGGCTGAGCGCCCGACATCCCTCCCAATCCGGAGGAAACAAACAGCTTACCACGCAAATCGGTTTCGCCAGCCTTTAGCCTTTTGCGCCCAGCATTGAGAACGGTTATGGTTGTACCATGAACAATACCCTGGGGCCCAATATACATAAACGATCCGGCTGTCATCTGGCCATACTGGGTAACACCCAATGCGTTGAAACGCTCCCAATCGTCCTTTGAGCTGTAGTTAGGTATCATCATCCCGTTGGTAACCACAACCCTAGGCGCATCCTTATGCGATGGGAATAGCCCCATGGGGTGACCGGAGTAAAGCACTAGGGTTTGCTCATCGGTCATTTCGGCTAGGTACTGCATGGTGAGCAGGTACTGTGCCCAGTTCTGAAACACCGCCCCATTTCCGCCGTAGGTAATAAGCTCATGCGGATGCTGCGCCACTGCATAATCTAAGTTATTGCTTAGCATGAGCATTATGGATGCAGCCTGAACCGATTTATGGGGAAAATCGTTAAGGCTTCGTGCGGTAATCTTGTAATCGGGTCTATAACGGTACATGTAAATCCTACCATACTCTTTTAGCTCCTTGGCAAATTCTTCTGCCAAAATGGCGTGATGCTTCTCTGGAAAATAGCGTAAAGCATTCTTAAGAGCCAACTTCTTCTCGCTGGTTGTTAAAATTTGTTTACGTTTTGGGGCATGGTTTACCGAAGGATCCCACGCTTTTGCCGGGGGCAACTCATCGGGAATGCCCTGTAGAACAAGGTCTTTGAAATTTTCTGTAGCCATATCTTTAGGTGTGATTTGGTTTCTGGCCTCAAAGTTACAATTTTAAAGGTGATTATTGAATACATTTTAGAAGGCCCTTGCACAGTTTTTGCAGAGTCAAGTGGGTGATTAAAAAACCAACATCAACTTAAAATACAAAGAGCTATGCGCAAAAAACATTTTTTATACATTCTAGCACTTGTTATGCTAGTTCCTTTTTTTAGCAGCTGTGGGTACAACCGTATGGTATCGCTCGACGAGGGCGTAACCTCGCAATGGGCAAATGTTGAAAACGTGTACCAGCGCAGAATGGATCTTATTCCCAATCTTGTAAATACGGTTAAGGGCTATGCCGATTTTGAGCAGCAAACCTTAACGCAGGTTATTGAAGCCAGGGCAAAGGCCACTCAGGTTACCATTGACCCCACCAACCTAACCGAGGCCAACATGCAGCAGTTTCAGCAGGCACAGGCTGAACTTAGCAGTGCCCTATCGAGGTTGCTGGTAACCATTGAGCGCTACCCCGACCTAAAGGCTAACCAAAACTTCTTGGAGCTACAGGCTCAGCTCGAGGGCACTGAAAATCGCATTGCGGTTGAGCGAAGGAAATTTAACGAGTCCGTTCAATCGTACAACTCATATATCCGCTCATTCCCAAGGGTTATATATGCGGGTTGGTTTGGCTTTGAGAAAAAGGCATACTTCGAAGCAGACCAGGCTGCCAGGCAAGCCCCAACAGTAGACTTTAGTAACTAAAAGCAAATATAGGTTAACATGGCACAGGACTATTTTACGTTAGACCAAAAGAAATACATTGAAGCCGCCATCAAGGAGGCAGAGCTAAACACCTCGGGTGAGATAAGAGTTCACGTTGAGAACAGGTGCAAAGGCGACGTGCTGGATAGAGCAACCGATGTATTTGCAATGCTCAAGATGCACAAAACGGAGCTGCGAAACGGTGTTCTGTTCTACCTTGCACTAGCCGACAGGCAGTTTGCAGTGCTTGGCGATGCTGGCATCAACGCTGTTGTCCCCGATAATTTTTGGGAAGATGTGAAGGGGGTGATGGTGGAACATTTTGCCAAGAACAATTTGGCTGTAGGTTTAGCTAAGGGAATTGAGCTGGCGGGGCAAAAGCTCAAGGAGCATTTCCCTTACCAAAAAGATGATGTAAACGAACTGCCCGACGAAATTTCGTTTGGTAAATAGATTTGATTATGAGACGATTGAAAAACATACTACTGCTCGCAGCAACAACCCTGCTGCTAACCAGCGGGTTTGCTCAGGAACTTCCGAAACCTATGCAGCCACCACGGCTTGTTAACGATTTTGCTGGAATTCTGAATAAAAACGAGCAGGCACGGCTAGAGCAAAAGCTACAGAACTACCACGACACCACATCAACTCAAATATACATTATAACTGTTAACGACTTGATGGGGTACGACATTGCCGATTTCACCATTCGTGTTGGTGAGAGCTGGGGCGTTGGCCAAAAGGGAAAAGACAATGGCGCCATAATACTCATTAAGCCCCGAATAGGCAATCAACGAGGTGAAGCATTTATTGCTACAGGATACGGGCTGGAGGATGTGATCCCCGATGCCCTATCGAAAAGGATTATAGATCGGGAGATGATCCCTAGCTTCCAAAACGAGGACTACTACAGCGGGTTAGATAGGGCAACCACTGCCATGATAAACCTTGCATCGGGCAAATTCACGGCCGAGGGGTATATGGGCGAGGGTGGACTATTGCTGGTATTGCCATTCATCATCTTCCTCACCCTTTTCCTAGTTATCCTATTCAATGTTAAAAAAACCAAAGGACGCTCCATTGGCCACAATATACCGCTATGGATAGCGCTCGGCATGATGTCGGGAGGAGGACGACGCAGCGGAGGTTTCGGCAGCTTTAGCTCCGGAAGCGGCGGATTTGGTGGATTTAGCGGCGGAGGTGGTGGTTCCTTTGGTGGCGGAGGTGCACGCGGGAGTTGGTAAAACCAAACAGCATAAAAAATGGGGCTTCGAGCCCCATTTTTTGTTCAACAATTTATCTAACCTTCCGATTCCTCTGAAAAAGCATCGTCAACTAATATCCTTCCGCAGTACTCGCACACAATAACCTTACGCCTCACCTTGATGTCGAGCTGTCGCTGAGGGGGTATCTTGTTGAAACATCCACCACAAGCATCGCGCCTTACGGTAACAACTGCCAGTCCGTTTTGGGCATTACCCCTAATGCGCTTATAGGCAGTAAGCAATCTGGGCTCAATAAGCTCCTGGTATGCTTCCGATTTACGAGCGAGCTCATCCTCCTCCTTCTGGGTATCCTGGATAATGCTATCGAGCTCAGCTCTTTTACCCTGAAGATCGCCTGAGCGCTCGCCGTGGAGTGTTTCTGCCTGCTCAATAAGTTCCTTCTTATCCTTAGCCTGTTGGGTAAACTCTTTGATTCGCTTCTCGCAAAGTTCAATCTCAAGTGTTTGAAACTCTATCTCTTTCGAGAGTGAGTCGTACTCCCTGTTATTTCGCACATTCTTTTGCTGCTCCTCGTACTTGGCAATAAGGCCTTGAGCATTCTTGATCTCGATTTTCTTTTCTGCTACCTGCTCGTTGAGGGACTCAACATCAGCCTTCAGGTTCTCGATGCGGGTTTCGAGGCCAGCAATCTCATCCTCCAAGTCTTGAACCTCCAAAGGAAGTTCACCCCTAAGCGTTTTGATCTGGTCGATTTTCGAATCGATTTGCTGGAGTTCGTAAAGAATCCTAAGCTTTTCCTCTACAGGCATCTCACTTACCTCTGAGGTTTTGTTTTTGTCTGCTACCATACCTTATTATAAGTAGTTAATGGGATTGGTTTTCACGTTTGATTTTAAGACTGCAAAATTAGGAATTTTTTTGGTAAGTACTTCATAAAAAATTTCTAAAGCAACCTGTTCGCTTTCAAAGTGCCCCACATCAGCCACAATGAGCTTCCCCTCGGCTTCAAAAAACTGATGGTACTTCACATCGGCTGTGATAAACATGTCAGCTCCTGCCGCTTTGGCTTGGCCAATAAACTCGGCCCCACTCCCACCACAAATGGCAACCCTCTCGATGTGCTTTCCTGTTAGGGGGGAGTGCCTAACGCATCCTGCGCTAAAAATCTTTTTAACTCGTTTTAAAAAATCTAACTCAGCTTGAGGTTTAGCCAGTTGACCAACCACACCTAGGCCTGCCCTTGGGTTTGTATTCTCAATGGGGTAGATATCGTAGGCAACCTCCTCGTAGGGATGAGACCGTAGCAAGGCGCTAATTGTTTTCGATAGAACAGGCCTAGGAACAATTACCTCAATTTTTGTTTCAGGCTCTTGGTGCAACTCCCCTTTTAGCCCAACAAATGGGTTAGTACTCTCGCCCGCACGGAAAGTACCTGTACCTTCGGTATTATATGAGCAATAATCGTAGTTGCCAATCTGGCCAGCACCCGCCTCGAATAGAGCCAAACGTACCTCCTTCGCATTAGCGTGTGGAACAAAGGTAACCAGCTTCACCAGCTGATTGCTGGCTGGCGACAACACAGAAATATTATTTAAGCCCAACTCCTTGGCGGCTGCTGTACTTACCCCATTCCAAACGCTATCGAGGTTTGTGTGGGCACAATAGATGGAAATACCATGCTTAATGGCCTTAATTACCGACTGCTCAACGGAGTTAGAACCGGTAAGTCGTTTAAGGCCTTTGAAAATTAAGGGATGGTGGGCAACAATTAGATCTGCATCCCTAGCCAAGGCCTCCTCAATTACCTGGGGAGTAACATCAATTGATAGTAGTACTCCATTCACCTTGTTGTCGAGGGAACCAACAAGAAGCCCCGCGTTATCGTAGCTTTCCTGATATCCTAGCGGGGCAAACTCTTCAATAATCGATGCAACATCTTTTACGAACATAAAGTCTCCTTTACAACATTTCCTTAACTTCAAGTAACATCTCCCGAACGCGCTTAAGCGATTCGATGGCCTCAAAATTATTCACTGTGTCCTCCTTGTTCTCGGCAAGCTTTTTACGAGCTCCCTCAAGGGTTAGCCGTTGCTCCTTTACCAAGTGATAGATTAACTTAAAGTTATTGATATCGGCTTTGGTAAACAAGCGATTACCCTTCTTGTTCTTTTTGGGTTTTATTACATCGAAGTTTTTCTCCCAGAAACGAATTAGAGAGGTATTAACACCAAACATATTGGCCACCTCGCCAATGCTGTAGTAAAGTTTCTCAACCTTTTTCTCCTTGTAGGGCATGGCATTAATTCTTTATGTTAATTGATCCGTCATCACCAACAACCAGGGGGTGCTCCGGAAAATCTTCAGCATTAAGCCTTTGGATTTCCTTTACGGCTTGCATTGCCGGATCGGGCACTGCACCGCCTCGTCCTCTTTGAACTATTGGAAAAATTTGACCTCCTACAAATTTACCATTTTTATCGACATTTAC
>JAVERU010000153.1:0-6962 GCA_034006965.1 Tenuifilaceae bacterium | reverse complement strand
CATCCTGTTCCTCGCCGAGTATATTCTGCGAATTATATGTAGCCCTAAGCCTAAGCAGTACATATTCAGTTTTTTTGGGGGGGGATAGCCGACTTACTGGCAATTCTCCCAACCTCTATCGCCATCTCATTTTCTGATTTTCAGCCCCTAATTATAATTAGGACTCTGCGGATACTTAGAATTTACCGTATACTTAAGCTTTACTGAGTTACAGCATTATTGCCACACCCTCATGGATTGTGGCGGCAGAGATCACGAAGCGTAAGGGGAATACCATTCAAACCCGTATTTGCCCAGCTGTAAGGAGTTGGAGCACCAAAGGGATGCCCATTTCTGCAAGAACTGTGGCTGTGAACTTTGCCAAGGGGCAGCGCTACTCCTCCATCAAGCTTTCAAAATCAATCTCGGAGGTGTGCTCAGTCTCTTCCAGTCGCGATTTCTCACACTTTAGAGTTTTAGATGGAAACTTTTTGAGCAGGCTATAGTTGTGCGTTGCCATGATAACCGCCCTTCCAGAAGCAGCAATATCGAAAAGGATCTGCATGATCTCGTCGGATGTCTCAGGGTCGAGATTACCCGTGGGCTCATCGGCCAGAATAATATCGGGATTGTTAAGCAGGGCCCGGGCAATAACCACCCTTTGCTGCTCACCGCCCGATAGCTGATGAGGCATTTTGTACTCCTTATGCTTTAGGCCAACCTTTTCGAGCACATCATCGATGCGTTGCTTCATCTCCTTCTTGTTCTTCCACCCGGTTGCCCGTAGCACAAAAATTAGATTATCGAGCACGGTACGATCCGTTAGCAGTTGGAAATCTTGAAACACAATTCCAATTTTACGCCTAAGGTGAGGTATTTGGCTGCTGCGCAGCTTGGCCAAATCGTAACCAACCACACGCCCCTCGCCCTTTCGCAGAGGCAGTTCGGCTGTAATGGTTTTTATAAGGCTTGTTTTTCCACTACCCACCTTACCAATTAGGTAGATAAACTCTCCCTTTTCAACCTTAAGGTTTACATCGGCAAGAATTAGATTCTCGTTCTGGAAAATTGATGCCTTCTTGAATTCGATAATTGTGTCGAGCGCCATTATAGTTCAATTTTTTTGAGTTCACCGTAACCTAGCTGCTTTATAATTTCGACAACTTTTCCCAATTTATCAGGGTTTCTAAAAAACCTCGATAGGCTATCGTATGGGGGAGTACACCTAAGGTTTGCCATTAGCTCGAAGTTCTCGTTGCGTATTTGCACAAAATCGGCATCTGTGCTCAACCCCCTAACCTTTAGCAAAAAGAATAACCTTGGCTTCATAAACTACAAATGCTTTGCACGAGAAAACTAGTTTCAACACAGACTAATCATTGAGCCATAAAGATAACGTCATTTTTTTTGTTGGTAAACAAATTTCTAAATTTTTGATCCATAGGCGAAGCATTGCTAAAGAATTGGGAAAATGCTACCGCAGATTCTTAGGTGAAAAGCTATCTTCCAAGGGACTATTCACCCTGCTAGCAGGCGACTACTATTTGTAATAATTCTAAAATATCGGAATATGCACTTCACATCCAAGCCATTAACAACAATACACACAATTGCAAGGAAAGTGTAATGCCAAAGGGTATAATTGTTGTTAAGCCAATGGGAGTAGGCAACACCCCAAAGCATGATCTGAGCTTCTCTTTGCTCACTTTTTTTTCAAATAATAAATAGATGTCAACAAATAGTAAAGTAAAGCAGAGCATACTTCTACAGTAAATACGATTCAAATATCATTAGCATTAATTACATTTACAGCAAACAATACACTACTAACCTAAACAATTTTAATTATGAAAAAACTACTGATTTTCATTGTAACCGCAGCCCTAGCGATCTCATTCACTTCATGCACGGAGGAGTGCGAGAAGAATAAGACTGGTGATGTTATTATCACAAACAACACAGGAGAGGATCTCTGGTTTGATATAACAGGCGATGACAACCAAACAACTGAGAACCGCTTTATCCAAAAAGGAAGTATTAGCACATACACTGTACCTGCTGGAAACATTAAGATTTGGGCATCGCACGTAAATGTTAATGACGAATTTTTCTTAATTGAATCTAAAACTCTAAGTCAATGTGAAACAGACAACTACTCGGCACCACAACTTTGCACCCTTTTTCCAAACACCACACACATCATCATAGAAAATGAGACTGGTTATGGATTATACTTCGACGTTTGGATTTATGACGAGACGCATACAGATGATGGGTACTATCTTGGAGAGGTATTTATTGAGACAGGAGAGCAATACACCTACGCCAACGTTGCAATTGGTGATGGTTGGGCAAACTTCGAATATTATGTAAATGACACTTGGTATATGACTGACAACGACTACGAGATTAACGCATGTACTCCTTTCACCTTTACATGGACAGCAGAAAAATCAATCGAAACCAAGGAATCGAAAAGGCGTGCAAATGGCATAACCGGCACTAGAGAGCGAGAGATTAAGAGGTAAACCGGATCAATTAGCACAATAGCGAAAGAAAGCCGCCCCAGCAATGGAGCGGCTTTACTTTTGCTCAATATTACAAGATTTACCTAGTGCCTACGCACCGACACCCCGCTAAGAATTGGATTGTAGTACTTGTCGAGCGTACCGCTAAACAGGAGTCGACCGGCTATTCTATCCTCTTCGGAGGCATCCTTAACAAGTCGTCCATGGGCATCGTAAACATCGCCCTCAACAATACCCGTTGGGGTTATGCCCTCGCCATCGTCGTTGTAGGGCCGACTGTAGATAACCTCGCCCACAGGAATTAGCTGGTTGTTCTCATCGAGCACAGTACCATCGGACCGGAAGGTGAAGGGAATATGATCGGCCTCGCTGCCAAACACATCCTTGCCCAGGTTATAGCTCTGGTCGAGCACAATTTTACGATAGCCCTGAATATTAGACTTCATGGTCTCCTCAGATGGGTAGAATATATTGCCCTTGATGTAGTACTTGTCATCTACCTCAGAGTAAGCAAGGTACTCCATGCTAGCGCTGTAATGGCGCATAAGCTTTTGGCGAGCCAGCAATCGAGGTTTTCGCTCCGATTTTTCCGTGAGTTTTAATGCTTCGTCATTCAATATATCCATCACATCAAACGAAATCCCAAGCTCCTTTTCCAAATCCATCGTTTTAGCGTACTCCACAAGTTCCTGCCTTACTTCGGCAGGCATAACGCCATACAAATCGGCGCCTACCACCGAGTGGTAAAAGTATCCCTGCTCGCCCATTCCGGTCTCCTGATATAAATAATCCTGCAGCTTGGTTTCGGTGGGGTTGCTGGAGGTATACTTGCCGTAATTCATATCGGCCCATCCCTCAAGGGCAGGCAGCTTACGCTGGAACGACCACACAGCATCTATAGTATTGCCAACCTTTGAGTGGCAGCCCAAGCACTGAGCCAACTCCTCGGTGGTTTGCGGACGTAGTTCGCCTTGCCTGTTCTCGATAAAGGCTGCCAAAATCCAACCTGCCTCGTTATCGATCCATCCCTGCCCCTCCTTACCAATGTACTTGCCAAAGCCCTCATCTTCCTCATCCTCGTCCTCACCAATATCATCGAGGCCCACCTCGCGCCACTTATACATATAGCGAATCTCCTTCACCCGCTTCGACCGGGTGCCGGGGAATTCGAACTGTACCTTTACCCCATCGCTCACAACGCCATCTACCGCCTTACCCACCTCGCCATCGGCGAGCAAATCGACGTAATGCAATGGATGGGCAAATTCGGTTCCAACGGGATAAAAGCCCTTGCTGATTTTCACTTTGGATGCATCGCCCACGTAGTTCTTTCGGTCAAGCTTTTGATTCTTGATATTCTTCTCGAGCAGCTCGAGGTTCTGCTTGTACATCTCAACATCAAACACTCCTCCACTAGTCATAAACTCCTCGGAAAGCCTAATGTATATACCGCTCACGCTGCCCGTTAGCGGGGTGAATATGGCGTAAGGGAAAAAGTTAACGGCTCGCCATCCCGTGTATCGGTCGCCCTCATCCTTAACAAACCCCTGGCTATCGATATACCCATTTGCACCATAGTTGGTTGGGTTTTGTGGGTTGCAAGGAAACAAATGGTTTGGATTTAGAGCAGGAAAAAGTTCAAAGTTTGGTCGTTGCGTATGCAGGTTTAACCAGTTCCTGCTCCCATTGGCACGGGCAGCATCATAGGCACTTTGCCAGTTGTCGACCCTTACATAGGCCACATCATCGGCATTGGGAATATCGAGACCCTCGGCCAACAAGCGTTCCTCAATTTTATGAGGATAAATTACATTTTGCCATAGGATACGGTTGAGATTTGCCGATGGGAAGCTGTAGGTTTCCTGATCGTCCGATATGGGGAAGTTATTACCATGCTTAACCTCGGCCAAATAATCGGTATGGCAATACTTACATGCATTCTGCGTACCATAGCCAGTCTCAATCCAGCATTGGGCAGGTATTTCGGGCTCCTCGTTATAGGATGGCTTGTATGGTGCTCCTGCAATCTCCAGGAACATTTCGGGGGCAACCCCCTTGTAAAAATTCTCGGCCGAAATCACCTCGGCCACCAATCCTTTTTGGCGTAATCCTTCAATCAAATCCTCTTCCATCTGGGCCATTGAGCCACAGGTATAGAATCCAATGGCTAAAAACATTACGAGTGAACCTAATACAATGTGAATTTGCTTAAGTGGTTTCATACGGCAGCGTTTTTTGGTTACGTTTTGGGTTAATAAGCTGTATTCGCCAACCGCAATATACAAAAAAAAACCACAGCATGTGGTGCTATGGCTCTCAAATACTACTTACGTTATCACTAGTGTCCGACTAAGTATTTTTAGAATGATAATATGTAATATATTTTTTTTAATCGGTCAGTAGTGTTACATTATCTACAAGAAGGGGAAAAGTGTATCGATCCAACGATCCTCGGTAATAAAGAACTTACCGAATGATTCCCACTCCTTAAGCACGCGCTGCTGCTTCATCTGTTCAGCAGTTAATCCGTTACGCTTATGATCTCTGATCACTTCGAAAGTTTGCTCCAGGCTCAATTTCCACTGGTTATACTCATCAACTGTAAATACTGGACCATGGCCACCAATAACGGTTGCATCGTTAGGGAAATTATCGATGATCCAGCCCACGTTATCTAAATACTTAAAAGGATTTCCTCCATTCGCAACATCAACATAGGGAAAATTATTGGCGAAAAGCAAATCGCCCACCACCAGCACGTTGCTCTTTGGAATGTATAGGATAATATCGCCGTTGGTGTGTCCCGAGGGTAGGTGGATTAGCTGGATTAGCTGCCCATTGAATTCTAGCTCCATCCTATCGGTAAAAGTGATGTTGGGCTGAGCAAACATTGGGAATGCTGATATTATTCTGTCGCCCTGCACTTTATCTGCCGATAAATACTCCTTTACATTCCGATGAGCAATTATATCGACTCCATCACCCAACGCTTGGTTACCCCCGGTATGGTCGCCATGGATATGCGTATTCACAATGTAACGCAAGGGTTTGGCTGACACTTCCGACAATTTATCCTTAAGATCGTTAGCGGTTCGCTCGTAGCCGGTATCAACAATTAGCAAGCCATCATCGCCCGTAAAGGCAACAACAGCTACGGCATTATTAACAAATAGCCGATAAACATTGTGGGCAACCTCGGCAGCTGGTATTGGTGTCTGCTCTTGCTGCGGCAATGCAAACAAAGGAATTAGCAAGTATGCAAAAACAATAAACTTTCTCATAATGTATTTGTTTTAGGATATTGGGAACAGAATGCTTCGGAGGTTTAAACTTTCCCCAAAACAAGTGAACAAATATAATCTATATCATCTTTAAAAACAGCAAAATGAGCAACTTGTTCACAAAAAACCGTACCAATAAATAGCTTACTATCTTGAATAATAACCTAAAAAAATTATATTTGTGAATTGCATTACTCATTAAGCACCTAACAGACCGCTCATTACTAACACAGCAAGACCTTGAAGACCTTGAAGACCTTGAAGACCTTGAAGAGATTAAAAAACATCCTAACCTTTGTTGGATTCCTTTTGGTGTCGATACACATCTATGCACAGCCCAATATAGACTCGCTTAAGCTGTTGCTAGACAAAACGTCTACCAACTCTACGCGAGCAATTATTATGTTCGAAATGGGGGAGGCAATAGCTAGCTCAGATCCAGATTCATCAGCAGTTCTTTTCAACAAGGGATGGGAGTTAGCCCTGGCATCGGAGCTGGATACAGTAACTTTTTACCAGCGGCGAGCCGATGGGCTCCATCGTATTGCCCAATCGTACAGATTTCTTGGCCGTTTTGAGGAATCACTTGTGACACAGCAAGAGGTTTGTACTATGTACAGCTCACTAAGGGACTCCGTAAAAATTGCCCAATGCTACATGAACATAGGCAACATCTTCTTCCGGATGGGCAACCTTGACTCTTCGCTTGAGTTTTACTACAAATCGCTTAGACTTTACGAAAAGATTACCAACCCCATGGGAGTAGCCGAGTGCTTAAACAACATTGGCAGTGTGTATAAGGAGCTGGAGGACTTTGACCAAGCGCTAGAATTTCACATTGAATCGGTTGAACGACTGAAAAACATACTTGAACAAACAACCGACAGCCTAGATCTGCTCAACATAAAGCGAGCCCTTTCGTATGCCCACAACAATATCGGCATTGTTTATTGGCATAAGAAGGATAACGAAAAATCAATTGGGCACTACAAAAAATCGTTGGAAATTAAGCTGGAAATTAACGACCCCAATGGCGTTGCCCAGACGTACAACAACATAGCCATTGTATACGCCACCAACGAGGATTTTGAGGAAGCAATTGCATACTTTCAGAAGTCGTTTGAGGTTTACACCAACATAAAGGATATGAATGGGCTTGCCATGGTGAATGGAA
>JAVERU010000152.1:0-7081 GCA_034006965.1 Tenuifilaceae bacterium | reverse complement strand
CTATTTAATGGCTGGTTCACTACAAATCTTTCACCAATATATTTTGGGGGGATGTTCTAATGCCATTGGAAAACTCTTCGTGAATTTTGTTAATTCGTTCGAGCGTTGGGTTATCCAGCGTGATATGGGCGCCATAGCCCTCTATGCTTTGAATTACATACGCAATGGTTAGCTTATCGATATGCTGAGCTGGTTGAAAGGCTGGGGTTTTGGGTTGCTTGGTGTATGTCTTCGATACTATGTTACAGTTAACCAGTCCATCGAGAAGCGACCGAACCAAACGGATAGGTAGCTTAAGCTCTTTCGATAGCTCCTGGGCAATAAGCGGTGGCTCTCCGTTTACAAACCTTTTGATAATGCAGTTGAGCAAAAGGATTGAGAGCGCCGTGTTGGAGTCATCGCTAATGGTTTCGGTTTCATTTTCAAACTCGTACAAATTCTGGTTCTGGTGCGAGAACGAAATTTCAGCCCCAAACAGCACAATTAGCCAGCTAACGCGTAACCATATCAACAGTAATGGTAGTGCTGCAAAGCTACCGTAAATGGCGTTGTTTTTCGATACGCCCACCTGAAACTCGATGTAGAGCCATTGGGTTACAATGAATGCCGAACCGGCAATAATCCCCCCAATTATCCCCGATAGTGGTTTAACCTTGGTGTTGGGCATTACCACGTAAAGCATGGCAAAAACTATCCATATAATAAAGTAGGGCAGGAGTTTTAACGAAAACATTATTAGGGGTGTTACGTAGCTTAGCAGCTCTATTTTTGCTGTTAGCTTATCGAGTTGGGTTGCTATGAATACGTTCATGCCACTGGCGGCAATCATAAGCACTGGGGCAACCACCATCATCGAGAGGTAATCGGCAAATTTTCGCGAAAACGGACGGGCACTACCAATCTGCCAAATATCATTAAAAGAATGCTCTATCTGCCCAAAAACTTTTAATACAGACCAGAACAGCACTATAACACCAACCCCTGCCATTATGCCGCCCCCGGTATTGTCCAGCAGCTTGGTCGAGAATCCAATTAGCTGGTCAATAACCTCCTGTTGATTCTGAAAATTGTCGTAAAGCTGATTCTCTAAATACTTGTCGAGCCCAAAACCTTTGGCAATACCAAATGCCATGGCCAGCACGGGTACAATGGCCATTAGGGTGTAGTAGGTTAGCGCCGATGCCCGGAGCAGAACCCTATCCTCAACAAAGCCCCGGTAGGCAAGCATAATAACCCTTAAAGCCTGAACGCCAATTCGCGCTATGGGGCGATAATTCTCCAGCTGGATACTCCATAGCTCTTTTGTGAGGAAATGAGAAACCCGATTAATGGTATCCATATACGATTTGCGGGACTTCTTCTTTGCTGCGCTCATAGGTCGATTGTTAGTTTGAAAGGTATTACTCCTTAAAATCTGGGGTGAATGGCGAGTACGATATTCCATCGGGTTGCTTACCCGTTGCAAAATGACGAGTTATCTCGAATGTTCTCAGGTCGATTTCGCTTACCAAGTCGGCATTGGTGTTGGCCACGTATGCCGTATTGTTATGCGGTACAACTAGCCCAATCGGTATGGAGCTGCCCTCGAAATCCTTGGCAAAGAATCTATCTTCATCCACCTCATCGGGTATGGGAACTGTTAACTTTACTTTGGCGAGCAGCTCCTTTTCAATTACATCAAAAATGGCCACCTCGGCCGATTGGGCATTGCTTACCAGCACCTTGCTGCCATCGGGGGTGAACTTTATTCGGATGGGGAAATCGCCGCACTCAAGGGTGTGGGTGGTCTCAAAGGTTTTGGTATCGAAAACGGTAAGCGTATTGTCGGCACGGTTGGTAACCCAAAGCTCCTTACCATTGGGCGATACCGCTGCACCTTCGGCTCCTTTGCCAGAGTATACCTGCGTGATTATGCTATCACCTTTCAGGTCAATAACGGTTATATTTCCAGTTCTGATGCTGGGGACAAAAGCGATGGTGAAATCATTATTGGCGGCCACCATGTGCGAAACGGGTTGTTCGGTGCCAATGGCACGCTCCACCTCGCCTTTGGCCACATCAATCACTAGTAGGTTGTTGGTGCTTTCGGCAGTAACCAGCATCTTTTGCGTGCCTGAAATCCATTGCATTCCGTGCGGACGGGTATGCTCGCCTAGATCGATGGTTCGTAAGTAGATGCCCTTCTTAACATCGTACACCGATAGCGAGTTGCCGGCTACCTCGCGGTTGCCGTAGTTGCACACCACGGCGTACCTCCCATCATCGGAAACCTCCACCTCGTGGGGTTCAAGTCCAGTTTCAAGTATTCTCACCGTTTCGCCATTCTTTCTGCAGATAAAGTGTACCGTGTTATCGGTTTTGTGCGAAACAATTAGTACACCCTCCATACTGTCAACCTTAATGTCCTTTGATCCAGTGGTGCAAGCAAAGGCAACAGTGGCTAGTGCTAAAATGGTTAGTAGTTGTTTCATAGCTTAGTGGTTTGGTTTGGCTAAGTAAAAATATGAAAAATATCGTTCAATCAATCATACAGCCTATGGTATTGCTCAATTAATGCTAACTTAGCCTCACATACCGATGCCAATGATGACGTTTAAGATTAAACCTACCCTGCGTATACTTGTGTTGCTTGCAGCCTATGGGTATGTAGGCTTTAGGGTTTTTATCAGTGGCGGTGCAGATTTCGAAAACATACGCGCACAGGACTTCCAACCGCAACATTATTATATTTTGGCTTTAACCATTGTTCTTGCCCTTTTGAATTGGACTTTGGAGATTTGGAAATGGAGAATTGCCATGGCAACCGTTGCTCCTGTTAGGTTTGCAACTGCTATGCAAGCAGTGCTGTATGGTGCTGGTGTTGGACTTTTAACCCCCAACCGTATTGGCGACCCCGTTGGGAGGGTGGCTATGCTTCCCCGGGTGCAAAGGGCAAGGGGTGCAGCAATGGCAATGGTAGCATCAATGAGCCAGCAGCTGGCAACTATCGTTTTTGGAGTTGTGGGGATTGTGCTTTGGCTATACCAAAGTATGCCAAAGGTTATACCTCTTGCTCTAACCTTTGTTCTCACCTTTGTCTCGCTGGTGCTGGTTGTGTTTGTGATTGTTCGCCATCAGCATATTCTGCTTAGTTTGTCGAAATTTAAATTTTTTGCTCAGCGGCTTAAAGATGAATCCCTCAATGTTAATGTGCCGTGGCGAACATTAGTCCAAATCGTGCTGATTAGCCTGGGTCGGTATGTGGTATTCTCAAGTCAACTCGTTCTGCTGATGATACTTTTTGGGTTTGATGGTGATATAATGATGTTGTATTTAGCCATATTCATCTCGTACCTTTTATCGAGCGTTGTGCCAACTGTTGCTATTGCCGAGGTGGGAGTGAAGGCAAGCTTTGCTGTAGTTGTTGTTGGTGCGGTTTGGCCCAACCCACTGGCTATAGCCCTGGCTTCGGTTTTGCTTTGGTTGGTGAACGTTGCCAGCCCTGCGCTAGTGGGCGTGTGGCTGCCCTTGGTTGTAATACGAGATTAAATTGAAAATTTTATTAGAAAATTTGGAAAAGTAAAATCTGCAAAAGGAGCTGTGGTGTAAGTTTTTTTTGAATGTTTATAAGATGTTATTCAAGTCTTGTCTTCCTATTATTGCCATTATTTCTACGATATCATTATTGATTTTATAAAAGACGCTGTCTGAACCACACACGCAACGCCTATACCCTTTTTTTATGTAATCAACCGATTCGAAGGAAAATGATTGTTTTGCAATTATCTCAAAACAATCAAAAAAGGAATTAAAGTACAAGTCAGCTTGGGTCATTCCAAATCTTTCGACTCCATAATGATGAATTCTTATCAGGTCTTTTTTAGCTTCGTTGCTCAATCTGTATTTAGCCATTAATCAGTTTTTTTTGATTGGCTTAAGATATCTTCTCTACTCTCATTGGTAAACCCACTACTTTCAGCTTTCTCTAGTTTAGCCTTAATCCAGTCAACCTGTGCCTGCTGTTTTCTGGCTTGTCTAACCAAATCATTGATTAGTTCACTTTTGCTAGTGTATTCTTTACTATCTATTTGCTTCTTTAGCCATTCGTCATTTGGCTGTGTGAATGATATACTTTGTCTTCCCATAATTTAGGCGTTAAGTTTGGTGTAAATATACACCATTATTGCATCAGATACAATTTTTCTGTCATTTTATTGCCATTAGTAGCGAAATCAGAGCTGTCTCCAAATCATCTTTCTGCACTTGCAAATCGTAGCTGTATTAAAGTATATCATCCAATATATGCTTCACAACACCTCTTGGTGTTTATTGTTGCTTCTCAATCATTACAATATTTAATAGTTTGTAAATTTGCCACTCGTATCTAAATCAAACACAAATACGTTATGGCAGAAAACAAAAAAGATTCTAAGCTTTTCGCCGAATTTCCTCCTGTGTCAACCCAGGAGTGGGAAGAGGTGATTAACAAGGATCTGAAGGGCGCTGATTACGATAAAAAGCTGGTTTGGAAAACCATGGAGGGCTTTAGCGTTAGGCCCTACTATCGCGCCGAGGATCTGGAGCAAATAAAAAATGCTCACGCATTACCCGGGGAGTTTCCCTATACTAGGGGCGTTAACCCAAAAACCAACAGCTGGTTGGTTAGGCAAGATTACGAGGCGTGCAACTTAGCCGAGGCCAACGCCAAGGCGGTTGATGCGCTTACTCACAGGGGCGTTGAGTCGGTTGGCTTTATCTTTAGCTGCGATTGTGAGCATACCGCTGACGATTTTGCCAAGCTGCTACAAGGCATCGATATCACCAAAACTGAGGTGAACTTTGAGGCCGACTGCAAGTCGCGCAAGCTAATTGCCGAGTTTATAAAGTATCTAAACAATGCTAAAATCGATGTTGCATCGGTTAAGGGCTCGTTTAACTACAGCCCAATTGCTGCATTTAGCCTAAAGGGCAAGTTTTGTGTCGATGCCCAAACCGCAGCCGCTCGTACCAAGGAGGCTATTGAAACTGGCCGCGAGCTATCGCAGTTTAAACTGCTTGCCGTTAGGGGCGATATTTTCCGCAACGCCGGCTCATCGGCTGTTCAGGAGCTTGCCTTCTCGCTTGCCATGGGTGCCGAGTATATCAACTGGCTAACCGATCAAGGCGTTAAGGTTGATGAGGCTTTTGGTAAGGTGAAGTTTACTACGGCCATTGGGTCTAGCTACTTCATGGAGATTGCCAAGCTTAGGGCTGCTCGTTACCTTTGGGCAAAAATTGCCGAGGCCTATGGCTGTAAAGATCAGGCGGCAATTTGCATTCACGCAGTGAACAGCATGTGGAACAAAACCGTGTACGATCCATACGTAAATATGCTTCGCACCACTACCGAGGCCATGTCGGCAGTTATTGGAGGTATCCATAGCCTAACCGTTCTGCCTTTCGATGCGCCTTACCAAAAGCAAACTGCTTTCTCGGAGCGTATTGCGCGCAACCAGCAAATCATCATCAAGGAGGAGTCGTACATGGACAAGGTGATAGACCCTGCTGCTGGTAGCTACTATATTGAAACCCTTACCCAATCAATTATAAATCACGCCTGGGAACTTTTCAATAAGGTTCAGGATATGGGGGGCTACGTTGAGGCGTTCACCAAAGGGTTTATCCAAAGCGAGATTAAGGCAGTTGCCAATAAGTGCGAGTCGAATATTGCTACTCGTCGCAAAACCGTATTGGGTACTAACCAGTATCCTAACTTTGGCGAGGTGGCCGACCAAAAGGTTGTTACACTCGATGTTGTTAAGAAATCTGAACCCCAAAAGGCCGAGGGTGCAGCTTGTGAGCCTTTGGCTCAGTACCGCGAATCGCAAGCTTTTGAGGAGCTTAGATTCAAAACCGATGCTTCGGGTAAGCGTCCTAAGGTATTCATGCTAACACTTGGTAACCTTGCATTCCGTAGGGCTCGTGCACAGTTTAGCTGCAACTTCTTTGCTTGCGCTGGGTTCGAGGTTGTCGATAATATCGGTTTCAAATCTGTTGACGAGGGCGTAAAAGCTGCTCTTGATGCCCAAAGCGATATAGTGGTAATTTGCTCATCCGACGATGAGTACGAAACCCTTGCCACCGAAGCTTTCGAGAAGCTAAACGGCAAAGCCATCTTTGTGGTTGCCGGCGAGCCTGCTTGCAAACCCGCTCTCGAGGCCCAAGGCATAACCAACTTTATCAGCGTAAAAAGCAACGTTCTTGAAACCTTAAGGGGCTATCAGGAGCAGTTGGGAATAGATTAAACACAGAGAAACAGAGGCACAGAGAGATATGTCTTCGGAAGAATACAATAAACTAACAAAAGAGGTAATTGCAGCTGCTATTGATGTGCACAGGGAATTAGGCCCTGGGCTCTTGGAGTCGGTTTATCAGCATTGCCTTTGTGAGGAGCTTAGAATTAGAGGCATCTCTTTTGTTCCTCAGGCAAAACTGCCAATTGTGTATAAAGAAAATCAATTGAGTAAAACGTTTAGAATTGATATTCTGGTAGAAAACAAATTGGTAGTTGAATTGAAAGCTGTTGAGGCTATTCTTCCTGTGCATGAAGTTCAGCTAGTAACCTACCTTAAACTTTCGGGTCATAAGTTAGGACTGCTCATCAACTTTAATGCGCCCCTTTTAAAGGAAGGGATTCGCAGACGAATCTTAGGAGAATTATAAGTTCTGTGCCTCAGCGCCTCAGTGTTGAATAAGTTATTAAAACGATAAAACAAATGAAACCAGATTTCAAGCAAATAAAAATTGATCAGGAGTATGCTGCCCAAGAGGTTAAGGCCTCGCAGGAGGGTTTCGAAACGCCTGAGAAGATAGCTGTAAAGCCTATCTACAGCCAGAAGGATTTGGAGAACATGGAGCACCTGAACTATGCGGCAGGTTTGCCACCATATCTGCGCGGTCCATATAGCACCATGTACGTAATGAGGCCGTGGACTGTACGTCAGTACGCAGGTTTTTCAACCGCTGAGGAGTCAAATGCATTTTACCGTCGGAACCTGGCCGCTGGCCAAAAGGGTTTGTCGGTTGCGTTCGACCTGGCAACACACCGTGGTTACGATAGCGA
>JAVERU010000151.1:0-7197 GCA_034006965.1 Tenuifilaceae bacterium | reverse complement strand
CAGGTTGAGCAGGATTTGATTATTTCTCGTGTCTTAGTAGAAATTTTTTCTGATGACTTTCTGAGAGAAAACCTTGCATTCAGAGGAGGAACGGCTTTACATAAACTCTATCTTAATCCAGCACCTCGATATTCTGAGGATATTGATTTGGTGCAAATTAAAGAGGGTCCGATAAAACCAATAATGGAAAGGTTAAGTGAAGTAATTACCTTCTTCGAAGAGGAAAGAACAACGCAAGTTCGTGGACATGGAGCAAAAGCATTATATCGTTTCACATCGGAATACGAAGAAATACGAATGCGATTGAAACTCGAAATAAACTGCAAAGAACATTTTAATGTGCTTGATTGGGTTGATTTTCCTTTTGAAATTAAAAGTGAATGGTTTTCTGGTAAAGCAGAATTAAGAACTTACAATATAAACGAACTTTTAGGAACAAAACTCAGGGCTTTGTATCAAAGAAGCAAAGGAAGAGACTTGTTTGATTTGTATTATTCTCATCAATATATTGACCTGGACTATGAGCAAATCATAACTTGTTTTAAGGAATACACTTCGTTTGCAACAGGTAAAAGACCACCAAGTAAAAAAGAGTTCCTACTTAACATTGAAGAGAAAGCGACTAGTGCAGAGTTTGCCGGTGATATGGAAGCACTACTAAGGCCAGAGGTTAAATACAATCAAAGCGAAGCTTTTGAATGGGTTAAAAATGAGCTGATTGAAAATTTATAGCGGTACCCTAAAAGTTTTGCTAACAGCCACCCCGTGGCACCGACACATCTACCACCACCTCATCGCTGGGTGGTTGCGCCGATTTAGTTCCGTTGGGCATAAGCGTACCGTAGCTGTGGCGCATCTTCTCGTCGGAGTAGTGAAAGAATGATGGAGTGGGGCTCTTAACCACGTGGTTGTAGGCTACACTGAAACCTCCCTCGAGCACCCTAAAACCGTACAAACCATTTAGCATAAGCAGAGCATTAGCACGTATGGCTTCCGCCTCGTTATTGGCATACAACACCTTTACCTTATCGCTACGCCCCTCGATATACTCGGCATAATCGCTGTGGAAAAGTTTATGCATAGGTATATTTATGGCGTTGGGCAAATGCCCCTGCTGGTATTGCTCCTCGGTTCTAGTATCAATAAAAAGGACATTGGGGTCATTGGACCTTACTGCCAACGCTAAATCGTGGAGCGTGAATGATGACTCTGAGCTTACCATCATGGTCAGCTGATCCTGCACGGAGTGCTTGTAGGGTGATGTTAGGAGCTTCTTACCCACCATCGATAGAAGGATTATACCTGCAATTATGCTTATAACAATGGT
This sequence comes from Tenuifilaceae bacterium, assembly GCA_034006965.1. Classification (GTDB taxonomy): domain Bacteria; phylum Bacteroidota; class Bacteroidia; order Bacteroidales; family Tenuifilaceae; genus Perlabentimonas. The sequence goes on along the minus strand of JAVERU010000151.1, from coordinate 5,870 downwards.
TAGTATATGCTTTTTCATGGCCTTTCTGTTTTTATTTTGATAGTTCTAGCATCCGCCTCTGGCGGCGGCGGTTTCGGAGAAATCAATCTTCGGGCTGGGCTCAGCCTTTTTCGCCTCTAGGGCGCCCTCACGGAAAACCTTTTTTGCTCGATCTCGGAACCTATAGGCAAACTCTGCCTCCATTTTCAGGCTGTTGGGCATTGTGTTATTCTCCATAATATCGAACAATCCATTGAGCCCACCCTCCATAACGTAGATATTTTCGTATCCCATTCGGCGGGCCACAATCCAGGCTTTCTGAGCCAGAGCGGTGCCATTGGAGTAAAGGATCACCTTTTCGCCCTTAGGCGATAGAACATTTCGCCACTGCTTTCGGGTAATCTGCTCTATGGGGATATTCACCGAACCGGGCAGGCTAAACTCTGCGGCATCGGCTCTTGAGCGAACATCAACTAGTGTGGCGGGGTGATAATCGTTAAGCAATTTAAATGCTACCTCATCGGGGTGCACGTAGTGGGTTCCGGCGAGTATCTCATCCTGTAGCTGCTGCTTGTCAACCTCTTTTAAACTGGTAATGCTTTTGAAAGGGGTAAAGATTAGCACCACTCCTACCACCAGGGCGATGGTAACCGGCAAAAAGTAGCTTGTTCCCTTGGTATCGGCCAAACCGTTCTCGGGGTTAACCCTTTCCTCAATCATTGCGGTAACACCAAAAGCAATAAGCGCAATAGCAATGAGAAGAAAGGCGAACCAGCCAGCGGAAATACCTAGGAAGTCGAAGATAAATAGACGACCAAGATTACCGCTTACGGAAAACTCCTCGATTAGAGGAAATGCCTCACCGTAGAGAGTAATACCCAGAAAAATTCCGATGAGGAACACCATGGCATCGATCTTACCTATGGCTGCTGCAGTTACGCTTGTTCCCGGACAATACCCTCCGAGGACAAAACCAAAGCCCATAACCACTCCGCCTACTATGGCTGGCCAAAGGAATGTGGGGTTTACATAAACCAGCGACATATCAATCCACCCCAAGTAATTCATAGCAAATACGCCAATCATAGCGGTAACACCAGCTGTAAAAAATACGCGTAGCACGGTAAAGTCGTATCCGTAAAATACGCCGGCCAACTTACGTGATGACGAGAACCCAGCAGATTCGAGGACATATCCAAATGCTATTCCGATAAGAAGGGCAAAAACTAAATCCCATTCCATTCCAATAATTCCTTGTGGTATAAGTGGTCCCATGGCAAAGGGTTGTTTTTATAGTATGATATTTTTGTTCATGTTGTTTGCTCGTAATCTCAGCTTAGCCTAATTAAATCCAAAGTCTACGGAAAAAATAAGCAACGGCGTAGCCCGACCCAAAAATGGCCATCATGGTGATTATGCCTCCTGTTGACATTACTGCCATTCCGCTTAGCGCAGCACCGCTGGTACAGCCTCGACCCAGCTGAGCTCCAATACCAAAAAGCATTCCGCCTAATAGGGCAAAACCAAGGCGAGTACCCGCTTTGACGCGCGGACCTCGCTCCACTTTAAACTTCATCCTACCAGAGAGAATGCCCGATAGCAGCCCACCAATAAGGACGCCCAGCACCTCGATGGAGAGCCATGATTTTAGGGGATGCGTTTCACCCGACAGGATAGGTCCCCAAAAGGTTGACTCCGCTGCATGCTCGGGGGCAACAGCGCTAACAGTAACCGTGGCCAAATCTTTAAACGCCCCGCTGGCACCAAGCCCACGGCCCGCAATAAATATGGCCATTATCAGCACTAGACCCAGCAAAACACCTGCTAGGTATGGATTGATGTATTGGCTTTTTGGCTGTTCCATAATCATCTAATTATTTTTTTGTACCCTAAATATTTTCGGCCTGAAATATAACCTTAACAACCGCCCCGTGGCACAGCAACCACCTCAACGTTTTCGAGGCCCTGATGGGCACCGCTACCCGACGTTACGGGCAAATCGTAAATCTCCTTCTCGGTAAAGGCATTGCCCGTATTCTCCTTAACCATTACGCTATGCATGAAGCTGTTTGCACCATACACAAGGGTTAGCGCATCGTATCCCAACAGCCTGAGGTATGCCGTTACAAAGGCGCTATGCTGACCAGTAAAACAGTACACCACAATGGTTTTATCAAGTGGTAAGGTGTTGAGCTGCTCTGTTCGTTTAAGCGATTTTTTGGGTTGATACTGTATTGCTCCGGGAATATGACCAATGTTGTACAACGGCTCGGGCCAGTAGTTAGCTATGTAAAAGTTTTGGCCTGCCTCAAATAGCGTGTCGGCCGTAATGGTAATAGGGTTAAAATCTTCGGCAAAAAGTTTATGCGCCCTCTCCCTTAGGATGGCAAAGCCGTACCTCTCCGAGGTTTCAATTGTTGGAAACTCACCAGCCGGGCCCTTTCGGTTAGCTTCGCGCTGCAGCACCTCTGAATACTTGCTTGATTTACGGGCCATCCAGCGCTTCTGAGCGGTCTCGTTATGCCAGCTGCTAAAACCCCATTTTAGAGCATACACATTGTCGTAACCCAGAAATCGGAGTATCGATGTGGCATACGATGCAGTTTGCCCAGCATTGCACACCAAGGCAATGGTACTAAAGCATGGGGGGTTGATTTTATTCTCGAAAAAGTTTAGCACCTGGGTAAATGGTACATTCACCGAATTGGGTATGTGTGCCGAGGCAAACTCTTCGGTGCTACGCATATCTATCACCAGCACATTGCTGTCGAGCTTAGTGTACAGTTCGCCTGCTGAAATCATTGCAGGAACATGTGGGCTATTTAAAAAATCGCCGGAGCGCTCAATGTAGGTAATCAAGGAGTCAAAAGCGACTTCGGGCGACAGGGCTGCTGTGGTTTTCTGCTCTACACCCCCTCCGCATGCCGAGAGTATACCTGCAACTACAATGAAGTAAGCTATCTTTCTAATATCCATAGTAACATTGTTTTTGATATTTAAGATTCCTCAGGCCTCTTCTCCACATCGTCTTCATCATGGTCCAGCTCCTCCCAGCCAGTTATCATCGCCTTTATGGCTGCTGTTGGCTTGTGCCCTGTGGTTGTTAGGTACACATGGGCAATTACAAATGCTATAAGTGCAAAGGCGCCAATGGTATGAATAATGGCAACCAGCTCAAGGTTTACCATATCGATGGATTGAATTTCGCCCCCCGAGGGGTACTTATAGTAGTAGTATAAAAAACCTGTGATAATCTGCACCGGAATAGCAAAAATCTTAAGCCCAAGGTAAACAAACCTTTGCAATGGGTTAAACTTATTGTAAACCGTTTTCTTGGTTGGGTGCGGCGCTCCCCTAAAAATCCCTGTGATGTAGTACTCAACTTGGGCTTTAATAAACTTAGTTGTGGGGATATACTGTCGCCATTCGCCAGTGGTGAAATGCCAAAAGATGGCAAATACTATGAGCCAAACCAACGCCCAAATGGCGTAGTTGTGCCAGCGCACAGCGGCATCAAAACCCATTAGATTGAACGAGCCATGAATTTCGAAACCAGTTACCGCTAGGAATAGGATAAGGAAGGCTTGGCTCCAGTGCCAAAACCTCTCGAAAACCTTATATACGTATGTTAGCTTAGCCATATTGATATTGTTTCGGGTTTGTTTACTGATTGCGTTTACGTGCCATAACAATACGGAGCGTCCCGTGTAAAAGCACACCACCCAGCGTGCCCAGTATCAAGAGTATTCCAATAATGTCTACAGTAGCGTTCCTGTCGCGGCCGGGCATATAGAAATCGGTTAAATTCTCGAGGCGAGAACCTTCACGGGTATGGCAATCGGTGCAGCCTAAGGCCATCTCCTTTGGCGAAACCATATGCGATATGGGCAGGTACATCTCTGTTTCAACAAACTCCCACTCCCCACTCCAGGGTAGGCCAGCAATTCTCATCCCCTCGGTAAGCGAGGTTTCCCAGTTGAAATCGACCCAAAGGCCACCCTTTCCGGGCTCCTTATCCCAAAGTTTTGCTTTTAAAACCCTATGGTAGTTTGGATCGAATGGTTGTTTGCCCCGGTGAATTTTAACTGGCCAAATTTGTGCCTTGGGGTCGTAGTAATCGCCAAACAAGGTGTTAATTTTAACTGGGAATTCGGTAATTGAGTCGCTAGCTAGCATATGATCGGCCTGCCCGTTGAACCAAACATACTCGGGCTCAACGTTACTTTCCCAGTATGCCGTTCCTTTTATCGATTGGTACGAAATACGACCTGTTGAGTCCATCATCTCATAGGGCCTACCATCTTGCAAATCGCAAGCGGTGGACCAGTCCCAGTACATCTTGGTGGGATTAACCTTGGCGTATGTGGGAATGTGACAGGTTTGGCAAGCAACCTTTACCGTATGCTCGTTTAGCTTGCCCACGGCATGGGGTTTTACGCCATGGCACTGCGTGCAGGTAGCACGGTTATAGTCGTTTGATGCCGTTCCGTAGTACCGGCCAAGCATTACGTGGTTTTGGGTTTTGTGACAATCGGTACAGCTCATATCCATACCCTCGCGGTTCATGTGTACGTCTACATCGCGGGTGGTGTTGAGCAGCGCCTCCTCAAGGTGACCGTGCTTAATATTGTTTCCCCCAGCGCTATAGAAGTGACAGTATCCGCAGTTGTACTTGGTGGGCATACCCACGTTGGCCGTAATAAAGTTATAATCGGGCGCAAATGGACCATCTACTGGAGGGTAACCAGCTGCACCTCCGCTGGCCTTTTCGTAGGTGCGGGTGTTGTCATGGCATACCAAGCAGTCCATATTGTGCTGCTGGGTAAAATCGAAGCCATTCTCGTCCCAACCATAGCCAGCATGACACTTATTGCAGGTAGACTCGCTTCCGCCAATACCAGTACAAAAGTTGTTTATCAGGTTCTTTTTGCCCAGATAAACAACACCACGCCCTTCGATGAACGCTTCGCGCTCCCACAACCAGTGGTGATTATTGAGCAGCTCATCACCTCGCTCGGTATGGCATGAAAGGCAAGCCTGGGTAACCTCCTGTGGTGTTTTAAAATCCTTTTGCAGCTCGGCAAACTTACCATGGTCTACAGCCTTCTTTGGTTTATTCGCAACCTCAACCCTAAGCGCCTCTAGAACCTCGGGGTTCATCTGTTTGGGCTTATCGAGAATGGCGATGGCAATAAATATTTGCGGTATTAGCACAATGGCCAGAAAGGGAATCAACTTGTTCTTCATTCGATTACAAGTTTGGTTAGCAATTAGCATAACAGCTTATGCAAATATATCGAAATATGAAGATTAAAGGTTGCATCGATCAATGCAAAATTAGTTCTACCCCTAATATTTAGAACGATTTTAAAGAGCAGTATTAGTATAGCAGTCCCAGTGTCCACAAAGGAATTTTACTGCTGGTACCAACTTCGTACCCGTCGGCAAAGGTAAAAATGGTTCTGTCGGTTGGTGTTCGTCGTATTCGTTGGTTTGGAATAGACACCACCAGATGCCAGCTGGTGTCTATCTCAAAAGTATTCCTGTTAATCAGCGTAACGGGATAAAGTGCGCTAAGATGATTGGTGGCAAAACTTTGGGCCACGGTACTGCGCTCGGGTTGTATGGCCGATAGCAAATGGGCAAGGTTGGCGTTGCTAAGGTAAACCCTTTCGGGCTTTTGTAAGATGCTGATGCTGGTGCCAGCGGGATATATTAGGCTGATCAGCTTTGCCTTTTCGAGATGAAAAAAATAGCCAATTAGGGTATTCCGGTGCACTCCAATCATCTCGCTTAGCTGTACCAAGTTAGGTTTAAAGGGTGCATACTGGGCTATGATATTTACAAGCTGCCTTACCTTATATGAGTTTCGCGGGTCGAACCCCTCGAGG
>JAVERU010000150.1:0-7291 GCA_034006965.1 Tenuifilaceae bacterium | reverse complement strand
TATGCTCAAAGGGTACATACGAATAATTCCTGCGATCTATGCCCCTTGGGGTGCAACGGTGCATGATTCGGTTCACTAGCCGAAAACTACAGCTCAGGTACGCTGCGGTTTTACTCTGGTCCTTTGTAGCTTTGAGAAGATCGATGACTTTTATTTCAAAGCTAAAGGTGTGCCTGTAGTGCTTGTTGGCCCAGCCAATGGATACCTGCCTTACCTTCCCGTCGGCGCACAGGACTCGGGGGATACGGCATCGTACGTATGATTTGTAGTGCAGTATGTCCCGATGACGCCAAACACGTGCTTCGGCATGATCATAAAGTTTGGCTGGCGTTAAGCTTGATGGGTCTTCGTAGTGATCCGTAACATATTCAACATCAAGAAAAACTTCTTGTGTCTTGTGGTTGCTTTCGATATTGGTAATGGCCCATTCATCACCAAAATCTAAAAGCAAACTGAAGAAATCTTTTGTAAAGTTCATTCCTCAAAAATAAACTATTCCACTAAATTTGCAGTAGAATCTTATTTTAAAAGTTTCTTTCTGCACCCAATGGGTCTCTTTAAAATTGGCCGAGGTAACCTCCATCCCTTGATACTTGATTCGGGCAACTGTAAACTGCGGAAATTGCCATACATCGGGGAGTATTAGGCAAATTTGCCTTAAGGTTTCTTCAACGATTCGGCCTTCCTTAATTATTTGGGGTGGTTCGTTAATACTGCCCGAAGGCCACTGGGTATGGTAACGTATACTTTGCACAGGAAATGCTTAAAACTCGTGGCGAAACATTCGAGGGTAAGGTTGTTGCTGTTCCTGGGTCGGGCAACGTGGCGCAGTTTACTGTCGAAAAGGTTAATGAGCTTGGCGGAAAATGTGTTACCCTTTCCGATTCCAATGAGTTTATATACGATCCCAAGGGAATTGATTCCGAAAAACTTAAGTTCATCACGTGGCTTAAGAACGACAAGCGGGGACGAATTAAGGAGTATGCCGATAAGTATGGTTGCGACTTTTTTTCTGACGAACGTCCATGGGGCATAAAGCGTGATGTAGCCCTACCAAGCGCCACCGAGAATGAGATCAATGGTGAGCAGGCCAAAACCCTTGTTAAAATGGATGTATCTGCGTATTGGAGGGAGCAAATATTCCATCAACCCCCGAAGCTATAGAGGTGTATTTGGCTGCAAAAATTCTTTTTGGCCCAGGTAAAGCTGCTAACGCAGGTGGAGTGGCAACCTCTGGTTTAGAGATGACCCAAAACTCTATGCGCCTATCGTGGACTCGCGAGGAGGTTGACCGTTGGCTACAAACCATAATGAAGACTATCCATAAAGCTTGTCAAAAGTACGGAACAAAAGAGAGACGGGTTTATTAACTATGTCGATGGTGCAAATATTGGAGGCTTTGTTAAGGTGGCCGTTTCAATGATTGCCCAAGTAGCGGTTTAGCCCTAGGCATTGTTTACAATGTGGGTCGGATTGTAATATACCTTCCGACTCACGTTGATTTGATTAGGCATATTTCTTAATGAAATATGGAGAGTAAGTCTTTTTAGTAGGGTAATATTTATTACTTTTGATTTTCAGAAAATTCTAAGGATTTTATTCCAACTAACAGTATTCTATGCGAGTTCAAAGACTTTATCAAGAGGTAGATAAAGAGTTAGCCGATGATTTTACTGACCTTAAATTAATCGACTCTTTAATTGAAAAGTATAAAGGCAAAAAGGGTAGCCTAATTCCTCTTTTACAAGGTGCGCAAAGTATTTACGGGTACATTCCAACTGCTGTTTTCGAGAAGATATCGGAGGAAACAGGTATAAGCCTCAGCGATATGTATGGAGTAGCCACATTTTACGCACAGTTTAGGCTTAAGCCTGCTGGTAAGCACATTATTAAGGTTTGTCACGGTACGGCATGCCACGTTCAAAATGCCGATGCCATAACCGATGCCATAAAAGAAGCGCTAGGAGTAAACGATGGCGAAACCACACCCGACAGGCTTTTTACGCTCGAATCGGTTGCATGCTTAGGCTGCTGTTCGCTTGCCCCAGTAATGATGATTGGCGAGGAAACCTATGGCAAGCTAACCGGTGCCAGCGCAGTTAAAATTATTAAGGATATTAAGATACAGGAATCACGATAAGAAGGAACACCCATTACATAGACCCGCCTGCTGCCAGCAGGTTATAGGGATAAACGCAGATAAAAAAGTTGAAAAAGATATCCGTGATAATCATCAAAATCTGTGTCATCTGTGTTCCAATTAAATTATGCTATCAATGTCAAAAACAAAAGTAATAGTAGGTCTGGGTAGCTGCGGAATTGCAGCAGGAGCAAGCAAAATATACGATAAAATTCTTGCGCTTAAGAATGCCGACTCGCTCGATTTTGAGCTTAAAAAAACCAGCTGCGTGGGCATGTGCTTTCGCGAGCCGCTGGTTGAGGTGGTTGACGAGAACGGCTCTTTCACCTACGGCGATGTTACCGAGGACAAGGTGGTTGAGATTATTCAGAACCACGTGCTGGGGCAAAATCCCGTAAAGTCTTATGTTGTTAAAACCGATCTGTTTGAGGTACCCGATAAGGTTTTCTTTGAGGGGCAGGTGAAAATTGCCTTGCGCAACTGTGGATATATCGACCCCGAAAACCTCGACGAGTATAGGGCGCGTGATGGTTACAAAGCCATTGGCAAAATTGCCGAAGGCAACATCAGCCCCGAGCAGGTTATTGAAATGGTGCTCGAGTCGGGCATTCGTGGTCGTGGGGGCGGTGGCTTCCCAACCGGAATGAAATGGCGCTTTGCTCGCAACAACCAGTCGGACGATAAGTACATCATTTGCAATGCCGATGAGGGCGATCCCGGGGCTTTCATGGATCGCTCCCTGCTCGAGGGCGACCCCCATTCGGTTATCGAGGGGATGATTATTGGTGCCTACGCCATTGGCGCAAATCACGGCGTGATATATTGTCGTGCCGAGTATCCGCTGGCCATTAAGCGATTAAATATTGCGCTTGAGCAAGCCCGTAAGGCTGGCTTTTTGGGCGAGAATGCATGTGGTATTAAGGGCTTTAATCTTGATATTTACGTGAAAGAGGGAGCGGGTGCTTTTGTTTGCGGCGAGGAGACTGCGCTAATTGCATCCATTGAGGGCGAGCGCGGAATGCCTCGCAAGCGCCCACCTTTCCCTGCCGAGGCTGGATTGTGGCGTAAGCCTTCAAACATCAACAATGTTGAGACTTTTGCTAATATTCCATACATCATTTACAACGGTGCACAATCGTACAATAAGTATGGTACCGAAAAAAGCAAGGGCACAAAGGTTTTTGCCCTCACGGGCAAGATTAAGCACGGCGGTTTGGTTGAGGTGCCTATGGGCATGACCATTCGCGATGTAATATTCAAACTTGGTGGTGGAATTCAGGACGATAAGGAGTTTAAGGCCGTGCAAATGGGTGGCCCATCGGGTGGTTGCATTCCCAAGCACTTAATTGATACCCAAATTGATTACGATAGCATAACCGCTACCGGTGCCATCATGGGTTCGGGTGGTATGGTGGTAATGGACGAGACAACCTGTATGGTTGATGTGGCGCGCTTCTTCCTCGATTTTACGCAAAAAGAATCGTGCGGGAAGTGTACCTTTTGCCGAATTGGAACCAAGCGAATGCTCGAAATTCTTACCCGCATAACCCAAGGCAAGGGCGAGGATGGCGATATTGAGAAGCTGGAGGAGCTGGCTCATCAGGTAAAGGATAGCTCGCTGTGTGGTTTAGGGCAAACAGCACCCAACCCGGTACTTACCACGCTTAAGTATTTCCGCCATGAGTACGAGGCGCATATTTACGATAAGAAATGCCCTGCCCACAGCTGCAAGGAATTGCTTACCTGGGTAATCGACCCTGAGAAGTGTACCGGCTGCCGCGTGTGTGCCATAAAGTGCCCCGTGCAGGCCATAACAGGTGAGAAAAAGATGCCGCATTTTATCAACCAAAAAACCTGCATCCACTGTGGCGACTGCTTCAGCAGATGTAAATTTGAAGCAATAACAGTAAGTTAGTTTGAACACTGATGACACAGAATAAACTGATTTTCAAAGATTTTTATTTGACCTCTGTGTCTCCGTGTCCCCGCCAGCAGCGGGCAGGTCTGTGTTTAACAATTCTAACAATGACAGAAAAAATCAATATAATTCTAAACGGAAAACCCGTTACAGCAACCAAAGGCGAGTATATCCTTAGCGTTGCTAAGCGAAATGGAATTGAAATACCAACCCTTTGCCACGACCCACGGCTCGAGCCCTTCTCATCGTGCTACTTGTGTGTGGTGGAAATTGACGGACAGCGCAACCTACAGCCTTCATGCTCAACCCGTGTGGCCGAAGGCATGAGCATCACCACCGATAATGAGCGGGTGCATAAGGCTCGCAAAACGGCCCTCGATTTAATAATGAGCAACCACTACGCCGATTGCGTTGCGCCTTGCCGCGAGCGTTGCCCTGCGGGGGTCGATGTGCAGGGATACATCTCGCTTATTGAAAAGGGTTTGTACAGCGAGGCCATTAGGCTGATCAAGGAAACCAACCCGCTACCCGCCATTTGTGGTAGGGTTTGCGTGCGTCCTTGCGAGGTGGCCTGTAGGCGAAATCTGCTTAACGAAGGGGCTGCAGTGGGTATAGACTATATGAAACGCTTTGCCGCCGATGCCGATTTGAATTCCCCAACCCGTTTTGTGCCTGAGGTTGCACCATCAACCGGGAAAAAAGTGGCAATCATTGGTGCTGGTCCGGGCGGCCTTTCAGCAGCGTACTTTCTTCAACAAAAGGGGCATCAGTGCGATATTTACGAGGCGCAACCCCACGCAGGTGGCTGGTTACGCTACGGTATACCTGAGTACAGGCTTCCCAACGATGTGCTGCAGCGCGAGGTTGATGCTGTTACCGAGCTGGGTGTTAATATCTTTTACAATAAGAAGTTAGGCGATAACCTATCGTACAAGGAGATTTCTGAAAATTACGATGCCACCATACTCACCATTGGCTCGCAGCGTGGTGCGCTGTTGGGCGCGGCTGGTGAGGATGCCGAGGGGGTTTTTTCTGGAATCGATTTTTTACGAAATATGGAGGTTACTGGTCAGCGTTACGATTTTAAGGGTAAAAAAATTGCAGTGGTAGGCGGCGGTAATACGGCTATGGACTGCTGCCGCACCTCTATTCGTTGCGGGAGCACCGATGTTACGGTAGTTTACCGACGAACCGAAAAGGAGATGCCTGCCAACCCCATCGAGATACACGAGTCGAAGTTGGAGGGGGTTAAGTACAAATTCCTCACTGCCCCAGTAAAGGTGAATAAGGATGAGCATGGCAAGTTGAAGTCGCTCACCGTGGTTGAAATGGAGCTGGGCGAGCCCGATGCATCGGGGCGTCGCAGGCCTGTTGCCATTGAGGGATCCGAAAAGGATCTGGAGTTCGACTACATTTTGGCGGCCATTGGCCAAAAAACCGATATTAACTTTTTGGATGATATAAACGCGCACGCCAAGGGAGGCTACCTTAAGCCAAACAAATGGGGCGATATTGCTGCCAATCCAAACACATTACAAACCGATATACCTTCGGTTTTTGCTGCTGGCGATGGGGTTACCGGCCCGGCCACAATAATTGAAGCTATTGCTCAAGCAAAATTAGCATCTCACAGTTGCCATCAGTTTCTCTCCAACCAAGAGATAAAACCACCCAAAAAGGAGTTTTTAAGCAAGAAGGATAATTTTAAGAAACAGGAATCTGACGATTACCTTGGTCGTTACCAAAAGCAGCTGCGCGAGGAGATGCCGGTGCTTGAGGCTAATGTTCGCAACAATTTCAACGAGGTTGAGCTGGGCTATACCGAGGAGCAAGCCTTGCACGAAGCTGGTCGTTGCCTGGAGTGTGGCTGCGTGGCCTACTTCGACTGCAACCTGAAAAAACATGCCGATACCTACGAGGCCGACCAGCAACGCTTTGCTGGTGAGCATAAGGAGTATCAGGTGAACTTTAGCCATCCATACATCGAAATTGATAACAACAAGTGTATTTTGTGCTCGCGCTGTGTTCGTATTTGTAAGGAAGTGGTTGGCGCCAATGCCCTTACGTTGCTAAAGCGTGGGTTCGATACCTACGTAGCGCCTGCAACGGGCAGGAATCTGACAGAAACAACCTGCGAGAGCTGTGGATTGTGCCTATCGGCTTGTCCAACCGGTGCGCTAACCGAGAATGTTCCCTTTAAGCCCGGCCCTGTAAAAATGGATACTTTCGACACCATTTGCACATACTGCTCGGTGGGCTGCAAGCTCTCATTCCATCATCGTGGTGGATACATCATGAAGGTAACTGGCGCCGAGGGGATGGTTAATGCCGATGGCAACCTGTGTATGTACGGTAAGTTTGGTTACCGCATTTTTAATCGACCCGATAGGATAACCAAACCTTTGGTTAAGGAGAATGGTGAGTTTAGGGAGATATCGCTTGAGAATGCCTATAAAATTATTGAGGCAAAAATAAAGGCTTTTGAGCCTAATAAAACAGCACTTTTTGCTGGAGCAAGGCTAACCAACGAGGAGCAATATCTTATTCAGAAGTTTGCACGTGCCGCAGTTGGAACTAACAACGTGAATAGTTTTCATTACCTGAACGGTGCAAGCGGTTTTGCAAATATATCAGATAAAAACGTACCGTTTGAGCAGCTAAAGGATGCTAGCCGTGTGTTTCTGTTTGGAGCGGAGATAGATAGATATAATCCGGTTGTTGGGTATATGGTAAACTCTGCAAAGATTCCGTACGAGGCTATTACAACCCGACAAATGCCAGGGTTGAAGCGCAAGTCTCAAAAGTATATTCAAGTACTCTCTTATTATCATTTTATACGTGCGGTAAACCATTATCTGCTCTCAAATAATTTGCACAATGGCTTGTTTATAAGCGATAGCTGCGAGGGTTTTGACGAGTACAAGAAAAATTTGCTTAAGGAGAATTACTACGACCTATGCAAAGCAGCTTGCAATTGTAATGGTACTTGTATTGAGGAGTTTGCACAACAGTACAATGCCGAAATGAATGCCGTGCTTATCTTCTCCGAGCGCGAGGTTAGCCAGCAAACCGCACTTGAGCTGAAAAATCTGGCGCTTATTACTGGTAAACTCGGAAAAACATCGAGCGGCATTATTGCGCTGAAAGAGAAAAACAATGCGCAGGGACTTTTCGATATGGGCGTACGCCCCAAAACTGGCGTAGGTGTTCAGGATATTACTAATGCAGATTAT
>JAVERU010000149.1:0-7392 GCA_034006965.1 Tenuifilaceae bacterium | reverse complement strand
GTGTCATCTGTCAAGAATATAGAAGACGAGGAACTCCAAGAGGTGTGCTTCCATGCTTTGCTTGTTGGCATATTGCTCTTTGAGGATGGTGTTTGATTTGATATGCCGTTAGCTCTTCCCACCATGCCGTTTGTTTTGGGTGTATGGGGTTTTGTGAGACGATGCTTAATGTTTCCCTTTGTGCACAGCTCATCCACCTTGGAAGGTTTAGCACATGTTGTTCCGTTTTTAGATTAGGAAAGGGTATTGGTAAATTCAAGTCTATTGTCGGTTAAAATGTGTGTGATTTGAAAGGGGTAAAGCGCCAGGCATTTGTGAATAAAATCCTCAGCATTCTCAGCAGTTTTAGCATCATAGAGCTCATACAAGATAAGTCGGGTAGCCCTTGTCAATAGCCACGAATAAATACCATTTCACGCCATCTAATTTAGGACAATAGGTTACATCTTTGTGCGGGTAACCTGGTTCATACGCTTCGAACTTTTTTGCCCTTTCCCTCTCCTGCTGCGGAACTTTATTCAGTCCTGCTTCCCGTAAAGTTCTATACACAGCGATACGTGATGCTGCCGGATTCACCTGCTGTGCCACTTCCGTAATTTCTTCCAACGGCAGCCATGAACTTCTGCGGGCGGAGTTCATAATTTCCTTTTCCTGAGCGGAAAGGGAGTAATGAATGGTGTGAGGTCGGGAACTTCTGTCGTCTTGTCCATTGCGGTTTTTCCACTTAAAGACCGTGTTTTTGGAAATCTGATGCTGAGCTGCCGGTATGTTCATTGGCAAATTACTTTTTTGCAGTTCGCAACGAATGTGTACATTTGTCGTTGTGTTGGAATGATACCTTTGCATAGGTTGTAAATTTTTATGGTTAATAATTTACAAAGCAAGTTGTTTTTTCCGACTTAAGTTTTCCCGCCCTGCAGGGCGGGAAAACTTAACCTTCACATCCAACAACGTGGTGAAACTTTACCAGTAGGTTCTTTTTCCGATGAGCAGGTGAAGCAACTACTTGGTGGCCCCGATGATGAGATCCCGTTGTACATTATTCCAGTGGGCTACGAACTGATTGAGGAGTAGGTTGCATTATAGCAAATTTTTTGGGTAACGTTTTACTACCCATTAATTTTTAGCATCCTCTCCTTGATGTGGGGAGGGATGTCAATCGGCATTACTTAGATCAAATCCATTTTAATGAATCTATATAAATGAGCGCCAAGCTTTTCCTTTTGCCCACTACCCTAGGTAGCGACAGTATTGCAGATGTTATTCCTGAGTATGTTTTAGAGCTAACCCGCAGCTTGGAGCATTTTGTTGTTGAGGATGTTCGAACCGCAAGACGGTACCTCTCGAAGCTAGGAATGCCCCACCCAATTGAGAACTTAAATTTTTTTGAACTTAACGAGCACTCAACATTTCAGGAAATACAAGGTCTCATCAGCCCGTTGCTTAATGGCATTTCTGTAGGGCTAATGTCCGAAGCGGGTGTGCCTGCCGTTGCCGACCCTGGAGCTCAGCTGGTCTTGCTTGCTCATCAAAAGGGGGTGAGGGTGGTGCCACTCGTTGGGCCTAGCTCCATGGTATTGGCACTAATGGGTAGCGGAATGAATGGCCAAAACTTTGCCTTTGTGGGCTATCTGCCCATAAAGCCAAACGATAGAGTCAAGAGGATTAAACAGCTAGAGCAGCGATCGCGAGAGGAGAAGCAAAGCCAGTTCTTTATCGAAACACCGTATCGTAACAACAAGCTGCTGGAGTCGTTAGCTAGCACCTTACACCCCGATACGCTTGTGCACATATCCACAGACCTTACCATGCCCACCGAGCTGGTTATAACCAAGCGGGCCAAGGAGCTGAAAAGCAAAATGCCCGACCTGCATAAGCGGCCGAGCATCTTTGGTATTCAATCGTACTAAGCTTATTTGCTATTTGCTGCGGTTGTTTTGGCGTGAACATCTAGCTCAAAAATAAGTGGAGTATAGGGTTGGATGTTGTCCGAACCATACTCACCATATGCATGCTTGCTTAGTATGATCACTTTAGCTTTCGAGTTTGTTTTTAGCTTCTTAAGCGATAGCGAAAACCCTTCGATAAAACCTGTTCCCCCGATGGTTACCTTCAGTGGCTCGTAGGTTTTGCTTGCTTGGTAGGTTCCATTCTCTTCGGCAACCTCCTTTATGCTTGTGTCGAAAATCCAGTGGTCGAGGAACCTGCCAGTGTAGTCAACAGAAATAACGTCGTTGTCCTCAATGTCAATGTGTGGTTCGGTAGCCTCTTCCTCCTCATCAACCTCAACATCTGTTAACGATTCTTCCAGTATGTACACTCCATCCTCAGTAATGGTTGAAATTACCTGATCAACATCCAGGTCGGGGTAGTTTTGCGCTACGTAGTTCGATATTTGATCTAGCTCAAACTGAACAGGATCGGTTACGATTTCATGAAGTTCAACATCAAGGATAATGGTAGAGTAGGGATAAAGCGTTTTGTATGCTTTGGCACCATATGCTAGTGGCGATGGTATGATAAATCTAACCTCCGAGCCTTCTTTAACATACGAAAATCCTTCGTCGAGCCCTTTAATTAGGACGGTTTGCTCATCCTTATACTTTAGGTATTTGGGAGCGTAGTGCGTGGTTTTTGAATAGATGTCGTTTAGTTCGGCAATACTCTTAATGGTGGTTTCGTAAACAATGTCGTTTAGGTTCTGACCGGTATAGTCGAAAAGTAAGTAGTTGCCAGCCTGAGGTCTTGCTCCACTCCCTTCATGAAGTATTATGTAGTACAAGCCCGATGCCGTTGGCTCAACATTGGGGTAGTGTATGCTCATGTAGGCCTGAAGGCGTAGCAATTCATCGGAGTACCCTTCGTCAACCTCCTCTTCGCATGCAACAAACGATAATATGCTAATAAAGGCTAAGGAAAAAAATAAAATCTTTTTAATCATCGTAATTCGTATTATTATTTAATGCTATCAAGTCTAATCTCACAAAATAAGGGGGTGTAGGGCATTACGTTCTGGTAGCCTTCAACACCATAACCAAGTGGCGAGGGTATAACCAGCTGCATTGCTTCCCCTGGTTTCAACTTCATAAGGCCCAGCTTAACACCCTCAATAAGCTGGTTGCTTAGGATAATCTCTTCGTTTTCGTTTTCAATCTCGAATACGGGTTTAAAATCCAGCGTTGATAATCGATACCATGCGTAAGCAGTATCAGATGGCATTGGCGACTCAAGAGTTGATCCCTCTGCAGTGTATCTTGTCCACATACCCGTGGTGTCGGGTGCAAAACCCTGCATACTGGCCACAAAGTTATTGATATTATTGTGCTCTTGTATGATTTTTTCGTTTTTAACGTAAATTATAAATATGTCGAACACCAGCGGAGTCCAAGGGGCAACCGATCCCGCTTGCTCATCGCCGTAACCTAAAGTAGAGGGGAAGTAGAGAGTGTTCCATTGCCCTTCGCGGCATAGGGGAATGCCTCGCGATAAACCTTGAATCAGGTTGTCGTTTCCGGCAATAATTTCAACTGGACTAAAGTTTCTGGCCTCGGGGTTTATGCCAACCTCTTCGGCAACTTCACTAATGTTTGTGTCGAAGACATTTCCTGTGAGCGTTCTGCCAACGTACCAGAATCCTATGGAATCGCCAGGTACAACATGGTAACCATAGCCTTTGTAAAGAATGGTTACAAATACCCCGTCGTGCTTAACGAACTCGAGATTGTTGCTGGTAAGATAATTTTGAATGGTTAGCTCGTTAGCAACCCGTTTCTCTTCTGTTAGTGAATCTTCGCAGCTGTAAAGTCCATAAAAAGTAGCCGCGAGAAGAACTATTTTTAAAAATCTCATTGATTTTTTGGTTTAACTTCTACTATTTCAACTTCGAAAACAACCGGAGTAAATGCGGGAACAATTCCGGTTGAGCTTCCTCCTTGCCCAAAGGCGATATACGAGGGGAGAATAAACAGCGATTTTTCTCCAGGGTACATCATGCCAATTGCCTCCTCGAGCCCCGGGATAACCTGCCATTTTTGTCCGTAAACAAACTGAAAGGGTTCGTTGCGCTTGCGAGTGGAGTCGAAGTATTTGCCGTTGAAGAAGCGTCCTTCGTAGTGAACGGTGATCGTATCGCCCTCCTGAATTTGTTTGCCAAGCCCCCTGGTTATTGGGATGTAGTGCAACCCCGACTGTGTGCTTTCAAAATCAAGATTTTGCTCCTCGATGTATTGCCTAAGTATCACCTGTTCGTACTCACCAAAGTCTTCAATCCAGTTCAAAAAAATCTCTTTCTCCTGCTGATAACGTTTTTCGCTAAGTATATCGAGCATAAGTATATCAACCCTGAGGTAATCGTCGGGATTTAAAAAGCGAGGAAGATTGGTTTCAATGGTTTGGGTGAAAAAGTCGTACGCCGAGATGTAGAATGTTGCGCTATCGCCCTTGGCCAGCATGGCAAAGCACTCATCAATCGATCCCGGAAACTGGGGCTCGGTAAGTTGAAATGTTCTTAGGCCGTGGAAAAATAAGGAGTCTTGCGGAGTGCGGTAAGCAATTTGCACTGTAACGTAGTTGCTGGGCACGGCTTTATGCTCACCCTCACCTAAGGATACTCGTTGATAGTGAATGTTGCTTTTGGTTACAGAAAATCCTGGGAATATCTTCGATTCGTTGCTACAGCTCCAAAGTAGAACAACGAGCGCAAGCGGAAAAAGTTTTTGGTATCTCATGGAAGCCTCGGTATGGGTTTCACTATATTTTATGTGTAAAGGTAAATAATTTCGGTTAACTTTCAATTATCGCTAGTAGTTCAACATCAAAAACCAGCACAGCCATAGGGGGTATCCTGTCGCTATCGCCCAACAATCCATGGCCCAGGTGGGGGGGTAGAATAAATTTTCCCTTCTGGCCCTGCTGCATATGTAGAATTGCCATCTCAAGCCCGGCTTCAACTCCGCCTTTTCCTACTAAGAACTCTTTAGGCTTATCGGTTTCGGAGCTGTATAGCTCGGTGCCGTCAAGCATACTTATTTTGTAGCTAATCAGCACTATATCGCCTGCTTTTGCTTTGGGACCATGACCCTCACCCCAAACAAGGTAGTACAGCCCCGATTTGTTCTCTTCCATCCCCTCGAGCCTGTGCCTGCTGATGTATGCCTCAATCCGCTCCCTATCCTTATCGACCAATGCACGGTTCACCACCTCGAACTTTTTCTTTGCTTCCGATACTGGCGTTTTGGGCAAGTTGTTCGGCCTGTTTTTGCAGGCCGCTGTTGCTATAGTAACAAAAAGAATTATGGCTACTTTACGAAGAATTATCATTGGTTTAGCTCCTTTTGATATTGCTTTAGTATTTCAACGAACTTTGTTTCGGTTTCTTGCATTGTGGCAAACGATTTACCGCCGGCAGCATTTACGTGGCCTCCGCCACTGAAAAATTCCTCGCATATTTTGTTGGCAGGAAACTCCCCAACCGATCGCAACGAAACTTTCACAAAACCTTTATTCTCAATAAAAAGGGCAGAGAAAATGATGTTTTTTATTGATAACGGATAGTTTACTAGCCCCTCGGTATCGCCAATCCTGTATTTAAATCGTTTCAACTCTTCTTGGGTAAGGGATATGAAGGCAGTCCTAAACTCGGGGAAAACCTTCATTTTTGACTCGAGTGAATAGCCAAGTAGACGCATGCGGCTCTCGGAAAAGTTGTTATATACCAGCTGCTGCGCCATCTCTCCCTTAACCCCTTTTGCAATTAATTTTGCCGCAATTTCGAAAGTCCTAGGGTTTGAGCAGGCGTAGCTAAACGATCCGGTATCGGTCATAATGCCAGTGTAAATACACAGTGCTGCATTTTCATCTACGCGGCTTTCCATATCCAATATTGTAGCAAACTCATATACGAGTTCTGCGGTGGAGCTGGCCCAGGTATCGGAGAGTGTCCACTGAAATACGTTATCGGGGTTGGGATGGTGATCAATAAGGATTTTTATGGCGCTTGATTGATCGAAATAGCTTTGCATTCCCTCCAGACGCTTGGGGCTATTGTAATCAAGAGAAAAAATGATTTTGGCGCTACTAATGGCCTCAGCTGCTGCTTTACTGTTTTTCGAGAATCTTAGAATCTTCTCTGAACCGGGTAACCAGGTCAGAAAATCTGGGATTTCATTTGGGATTATCATCATGCTGCTACATCCCATTGCGCTTAGTACGTGGTGAAGTCCAAGAACCGACCCAATGGCATCGCCATCGGGGTTATGGTGCGAGGTGATGACTATTTGTTCCTTTGAAGCAATTAAGTTCTTGATTATATTTGCATTACTCGTCGAAATCTTCTGCATTATTTTTGTGTGATTTTTAAAAATCAAAGTTAATATAAAATCGTGTACCCGTTGCCATAAAAAAATCCTAATTTTGGGCTAAAAATACATACCGTTATGAACAGTAAGCGAACATTTGCACTGATAAAACCTGGAGCCGTTAGAAAGAATCATTATGGTGAGATTATCTATATAATTACCAAGGCTGGATTTGCCCTAAAGGCAATGAAGATGATACAGCTAAGTGAAGTTGATGCTCAGAGATTTTATGCAATGCATGAGGGTAAGGAGTTCTTCGGAAGGCTTACCAAATTTATAAGCTCGGGGCCAGTGGTTGCCCTTGTGCTTGAAAAGGAAAATGCCATTGAGGAGTTTAGAAAGCTCATTGGATCTACCGATCCGGCCCAAGCCGAGGATGGTACAATTCGGAAACTTTTTGGCGAGAGCGTTACCATGAATGCCGTTCATGGCTCCGATAGCCCTGAGAATGCTCAGAAGGAGTGGTCGTTTTTCTTCGCTCAGAAGGAGATACTAGACTAGGATTTTGTGGTTACTTTAGCACCACATCCTTAATAACCTCAGCCCCTACCTGCGTGTTGATGGCCTTTACAATTTTTGATCGATGCATCATGAGCTCGCTGCGAAGCACCGATGACTTGAGGTGTACATAAAGCTTGTTTCCTTTTACATACACTGTTTGGGTTAACGCCTGTATGTTTTTCCCCATTACTATAGGCCAAGCATTTACAGCCTCCGATGCCAGCAGCTTATCGCGGTGTTTATACTCCTTCAGAAACTCTTTAATGGCATCGCCAAGAGATATTACATTATTCATAGTAGCCTCTATTTGGTGTCAACAAGATTCACCTCACCATTTTTCACCTCGAAAAGTTGGTACCCGCTATCAATTTGCCCAAGAATGCTATCGAGCCGGCTCTTGTTGGTGTCGGTTATAAAAATTTGCCCAAAGGTATCATCTGATACCAGCCGGATAAACTGCTCAACTCGCTCAAGGTCTAGCTTGTCAAATATATCGTCAAGCAGCAGCATGGGCTTGATACCCGAAATTTTTTCG
>JAVERU010000148.1:0-7476 GCA_034006965.1 Tenuifilaceae bacterium | reverse complement strand
TATGCTGTGCAAACATAGCCATAGGGCTAATTAGCAAGGTTAGGGCCAGTATGCAATTCCTCATAATCCAAAAATTTGTTTTGTTAAAGGTACAACAAAAGTCGAAAACTTCAACAGCAAAAACTATGTGTGCAATATACGAATTACCTTATAAAGTTACGATGAAAAGTGCCTGTTTATTGGTTGTTTTGGTATCGTGCAGGGTAGCTATCCCCAGCCGATAACCTTAAGATTTAGAATTCTATGGAGAGGAAATAATGATATTGAACATCAAGTTCAAGTCAGCTATTATTATGACTTTGTTTTTGAGAAAGTAATTTCTACCTCCTAAACCTAACCTGATGTTTGATTACAAACCCAACATCGATAAGAAATTAATAAATCGTTGCGAAATTGTTTTTATAGTTCTTGCCGGTTTGTTCTTAAAACCATTCGCTATGCTCAATATGCTTGGCATATCAAGGTTTATCCACTTTCATATCAATGTTTCCAACCTGCATATCCCCGTGATATTTTTTGTGGGCAACTTGCCTTACCCAATTACCTTTCTTTGTACCGACTTTATTAGTGAGCTGTATGGCAAGCTTAGGACCAATGGTGGTATGGACAGGATTATTGCTAAATATTTGGGTGCTGTATATTCTATGGCTCGGCTGAATTCTTCCTCCGGTTCTCGAAATTGGATTGCCGGCCGTGATCGATCAAGATATCGCTTTCTTCCATATTCGAAAGTTAACATTTGGTGCAACGGCAGCATCAATGTTTGCATACCTTACTGCTCAGTTTGTTGATGTTCGCGTTTTCCATTTTGATAAAAAAATGACCAGCGGAAGATACCTGTAGCTGCGCAACAACGTGTAACCCTTACCAGTCAGCAGGTCGATTCCCCATCAGATGAACTCATCGCCTAACTTTTTATGCGCATGCAATTTAGGCTCCTGGAGGGGAGTTTTTAAGACAGCTTGTTCCTAACGCTGGCGGAACCTGGCCTAAGAGTAGTGGTGATAAAGAGGAGGTGGAGAGCCTGTTCTTGAGTTGGCAAATTCCAGCTAACCCCAACAAGGAATTGTTAAGCGTTGCGGTATTTGTGCAGAACGTACAAACCCATAAAGTTTATCAGGTGCAAACCGTTAGCCTTTCCGACATAAGCACATCATCTCAGCACGAGACCGTGCCAAGCATATCCTTGTACCCCAACCCGGCAACATTTATGGTTCGCCGTTAACCCCAAACTTATTGAGCAAATAACCACTGTTGATGCATCGGGGCGTGTACTTAAGGTTGCTAGAGCAAATAGCACGCAGGTTGATGTTGATGTTAATACGCTAAAACCCGGAATGTAAATAGTTCGTGTTAAGCATCAGGGTGGCGTCGAAGCGCTGAAGTTTATTAAAAAATAGAAAATTCTGAGAAGTCGACACAGTGTGAAGGGGAAATCCATTGCATACTGTGTCGACTTTTTTATTAAATTGCCTCTTATTCCATTTGATATTAACACTAAAATTCTAAGTATGCCCATAGCGTATCTTACCCGCAGGGAGCGATTCTCATCAGCACATCGGCTATTCCTCTCAGAACTTTCGGACGACGAGAACTACAAGCTATACGGACAGTGTTCGCATCCTAATTGGCACGGGCATAACTACGAACTTTTTGTTACCGTAAAGGGCGATGTGGATACCAAAACAGGTTACGTGTTAAATCTTAAGACCCTAAGTGCTATACTGAAGGAGAAAGTGATTAGCAAGCTGGACCATCGTAATCTCAATGTTGATGTTGACTTTCTTGAGGGTATGGTGCCCACCACCGAGAACCTTGCTATCGCCATTTGGAACTGCATTGAGAATGATATAAGCACAATTGGAGCCAAGCTCCACTGCGTTAAGGTTCAGGAGTCAGAGAATAATTTTATAGAATACCGCGGTGATTAGTTTATACGCAAATTCCCGCTTTTTTTAAATTGATTTATGGTACCTTTGTAGCATTACAGCAACATATAACTCTTTAGCAATGGAAATAGTTAACGACGGTGCCTTTGTTCCCGATAGTGAGGGGTACGAGAAGGTTGAACGTTGGAACTCTGAAAACACCAAAAAACTCGCCGAACACTACAAGGCAATCATTGAATTGCTTGGTGAGGACGTTAGCCGAGAAGGCCTGCTCGATACGCCTGTTCGTGTGGCCAAGGCTATGCAGTTTCTAACCCATGGTTACTATGTCGACCCCGGGAAGATAATACAATCAGCTAAGTTCAAAGAGGACTATCGGCAGATGGTAATAGTAAAGGATATCGAAATCTACTCCATGTGCGAACACCATATGATCCCCTTTTACGGTAAGGCGCATGTAGCATACATACCCAATGGATACATCACTGGGCTAAGCAAAATTGCCCGTGTGGTTGAAGCTTTTGCTCGTAGGCTTCAGGTACAGGAGCGTTTAACCGTTCAAATTCGCGATTGCATACAGGAGAACCTAAGCCCCTTGGGGGTTGCTGTGGTAATTGAGGCTGGACATATGTGTATGCAGATGCGGGGTGTGCAAAAGCAGAACTCCGTAACCACCACTTCCGCTTTTACAGGTATTTTCTTGTCGCAGAATAAAACGCGAGAGGAGTTTGTTCACCTTATTGGTACAAAGCTGCACTAAGCCCACCGCATCTGGTGGTGCACCTACTCCTTGCTGCCGTAGGCCAGGTCGCCTGCATCGCCAAGGCCCGGAACAATGTACGATTTTACGGTTAGCTCATCGTCCACGGCGCCCAGCCAAAGGGTAACATTTTTATTCATGAGGTTTTTGCGGGTGTACTCAACACCTTCCTTCGATGCAATAATTGCAACGATATGGGTGTGCTTGGGCGTTCCTCGCTCGAGCAACGCTTTGTAGGCTAGCACCATCGATGAGCCTGTGGCCAGCATGGGGTCTGCAATAATCAGCGTCTTTTTGTCGATGGATGGGCAGGAGAGATGTTCAAATTGTATTTTAAAGGTTCCGTCCTTGCTGTACTTGCGGTATGCCGATATAAACGCATTTTCTGCATGGTCGAAGTAGTTGAGGAATCCGTTGTGCATTGGCAGCCCAGCTCGCATGATGGAGGAAACCACCACGTCATCCGAGGGAATCTGCATTTCAGCAATTCCAAGCGGGGTTTGGGCTTGAACCGTTTTGTACTCCAGCTGCTTGCTGATTTCGTAAGCAAAAACTTCGCTTATCCTTTCTAGGTTTCGCCTAAACCGCATGCTATCATTTTGAACAGATGTGCTTCTAATCTGGTAGATAAAGCTGTTTAGGATTGAGTTGGTGGTGCCTAGTTCCCTTACCATAGGATAATTTTGTTGATGTAAAATGTGAGCTGCTATCGGGTTCGAAAAATACTAATTAATAGCCAAACTAATGTTGTTTGCCCTGCTATTTTAGGGCATAAGTTATTACAACAAATTGTTGTCGGCAAATGAGAAGCATTTCTGGTCGGTAATTATTACGTGGTCAAGCAAAGAGATGTCGAGCGTTGATGCTGCTTGCTTTAGCTTCTGTGTGATCTTTTGGTCGTCATCGCTGGGGTGGTTGTTGCCCGAGGGGTGGTTGTGGCAAAGGATAATGCCAATGGCCTGATGATCCAGGGCTGTTCGCATGATCTTGCGAATATCTACTATGGTAGCTGTAAAGCCACCTTCGCTTATGCGTACTCGTTCAATTATCCGATTGGCTCTGTTAAGAAGTAGAACCCAAAATTCTTCGTGCGGTAGGTCGGCAAGCAGGGGTTGGAATAGTTCAATTACGTCGTTGCTCGAGGTAATCTGCTTACGGTTGATGGCTTCGCTTATCTTTCTTCGGCGGCCCAGCTCCAGGGCCGCCATTATGGTTACCCCTTTGGCTTGGCCAATTCCTTTGGTTTTGGTGAAATCTTTTAGCGAAAACTTGCCCAGCTCGTTAAGGTTGTTGTTGGCGCTGCTGAGTATTCGCTGGGCAATGGCAACGGCGGTTTCATTCTTGGTGCCCGATCCAATTAGAATTGCCATCAGCTCGGCATCGCTTAAACTCGCCACCCCCTTGCTGATCATCTTCTCGCGCGGGCGGTCATCTACGGCCCACTCCTTTATGGTTAACGGTTTGCTAACGTCCTCCATGGTTGCATCTTTTTGCAGAAAGAAAGGTACAAAAAAATGAGACGCAGAAATGCATATTGCAAAAAAAGCTCGCCTATGGCGAGCTAAACCCTAAATCTACCTTGTAATACTATTGTAGCGCGTTTACGTGATGAGCGATTGAACTCTTCAGGTTTGCAGCTTTATTCTTGTGAATAATATTTCTCTTGGCCAGCTTGTCCAGCATCGATGTTACCTTAGGTAGCATTTCCTGTGCAGCAGCCTTATCGGTAGTGCCTCTTAAAGACTTCAGCGCATTACGAGTTGAGCGCGCGAAGTACTTGTTGTGTACCCTGCGGGTTTCCGACTGACGAATTCTTTTGATTGCTGACTTGTGGTTTGCCATTTTGCTATCTATTAAAATATAAGAGTGGTAGCCCGTAGGGGAATCGAACCCCTGTTACCAGGATGAAAACCTGGCGTCCTAACCCCTAGACGAACGGGCCATCAATTCAATCACCGTAATGCCTTACCATCGTAAAGCGGGTGCAAAGGTAATTGAAAATTTATTTCTTGCAAAAAAATGCATAAGATTTTTGAAAAAAATTACTTGAAAGTGTACCTGATGGAAAGGCCTGTGTTGAACCATACGCCAAAATCATTCACAATATTAAGTATGGGTAGGATATCTAGGCTTAATGAAATTGGGGCGTTTTCAAAAACGTATTCCACTCCAATTATTCCATCCAGGCCGAGGTATAGCTCTCCGCCCATCGAACCTGCAAATGGGCTGTTTCCATCGGCTTTTGCGGTTGCAAGATGAGCTCCTCCACCGTAGTACCATTCAAATCCTGGAGCGTTGGGTATTTCGTTGTGAATTTGGTATAGCCCAGTAATGCCTATACCTCCCCAACCAAAGGAAATTATTCCCTCTGCAGCTGTGCTGCTTGTGAGGAACTGCTTCACCGTTATCCCCGATGGGTAACCCCCGCGCAAACCAACACCAGTATTGTAGGTGTGTTGAGCCTTTGCTCTTGCTGAAAATAACATTACAACAAGAAAGATAGCTAAAAGATGCTTGGTCTTCATACTTCAGATTTAATGTTAGTGTTTTTACATTGTTTTATATTTCACTAGCTAACTAGT
The DNA here is from genome assembly GCA_034006965.1 of Tenuifilaceae bacterium. Taxonomy (GTDB): domain Bacteria; phylum Bacteroidota; class Bacteroidia; order Bacteroidales; family Tenuifilaceae; genus Perlabentimonas. The sequence goes on along the minus strand of JAVERU010000148.1, from coordinate 2,245 downwards.
CAAAATCCAATTCTTCCAATGGGTTGCTTGCCTTGCATACCCTGATGTAATACTTCGAGAGGGTATTCCGCTCCTGCGCCTCCTCATCAGTAGGGATTGGCTTAAAACCCAACTTTTTTAACGAGGCCATGGCCGCTTTATTGTCAAGATCGGCCTCAATGAGGATGGTTTTAAAAAGATTTGCTCCCTTAGCCCATTCCAAAATGCCTAGCATAACCTCGGTTGCATATCCATTCCTCCTGTACGGTGGTTCAATGCTAAAGAACACTTCCACCTCACCGTTTGATGTGGGTATGCCGTTAAATGTGAACTGCCCAACAATGCACTTTTTTTCCCTGTCAATCATTGTCCACAGGGTATAGAACAGGTAATCGCTAGTTTTGTTGTTCCATACATCGGGGGTTCGCTCAATCATCTCGGCCAGCTCTTCGCAATAGGTGTTGGGTAGCTCTAACCCCGACACCTGGCATTTAGCCCTCTTCTCGAACTCTGCCCTAGACCTGATGAGGGTTTTTAGCTCATCCAAGCTTAAGGGCACTACGTCAATTCTTTCGGTTGAGATATTCATAACGGTGGTTTTGGTGGACTTTTTAGATGTCAAGGTATCTTCTGGGGAAGATATCGTCGTCGGTTATGGTTTCGGCAATGCGCTTAATGTCCAGGCCCGAAAAGTTGCCCGATGACATTAGCAGCAGGTTGGTGTTGTCCCAAAAATGTTCCGTTAAAAATTTCTGTAAATCTTGGCTGTTGGTAAATATGGTGAGGTTTGAGCAGTTGAACTTTTCCTTAACTGTAGCCTCTGCTAAAGGGGGCAGCTTCTTGTGCTCAAGGGTTTTCGGGTTGTAGTATACAATTGGTATGTCGGCTGCGCACATGGTGTTCTTGTACTCATCCCAAAAGTTGGGGTTTAGGCTGCTAAAGGTATGTAGCTCAAGGCATGCCACCAGCTTGCGGTAGGGGTAGGTTTCTTTCAGCGCTTTTATCGTGGCCTTCACCTTCGATGGGGCATGGGCAAAGTCGAGATATACATCGGTGGTTTCGGATTTTTGAATAAGCTGCAGCCGCTTTGCTGCACCGCAAAAGCTTGAAATCGAGCTGTAAAATTGATCTTCTGATACACCCAGCAAAGTGCAAACCGCTTTGGCAGCCGAAATATTCTCCATATTATGGCTGCCTAGCACTTTTAGCTCTAGCTCTCCGTTGGGCGTATTGAGGTAGGTTTTTTCAATATTTACATGATATGGATGAGCCGTGTAGGGAATCTTTTTAATCGCCTCATTCGCTTGGTTGACAATTCGGACAACATTCTCATCGTTTACGCAGTACACAAGGTGCCCGTTGGGCTCAATGGTATCAACAAAAATTTCGAATTGTTTGCTGTACTGTTCAAGGGTTGGGAATACGTTGATGTGATCCCAAGCAATGCCCGAAATTACGGCTATATGCGGTTTGTATAGGTGGAATTTTGGGCGTGGATCGATGGGTGAGGTGAGGTACTCATCGCCCTCGAAAATGGCAAGGTTAGTATCGTCCGAGAGGCTCACCATGTTGTCAAATCCCTCGATCTGTGCTCCCACCATGTAGTCAAACTTTTTACCAGCCGTCTTGAGCACGTGCATAATCATCGAGGTGATGGTGGTTTTTCCGTGGCTACCGCCAACAACTACACGGGTTTTGTTTTTTGTTTGCTCGTAGATATACTCAGGGTACGAGTAAATTTTTATGCCGAGCTCTTTGGCTCGAAGCAGCTCGGGGTTATCGTTGCGGGCGTGCATTCCAAGCACTATGGCATCAGTATCTTTGGATATCTTTTCCGGAAACCATCCAATATGGCTAGGGAGTAGTCCGTGATTTGCCAGACGGCTGCGCGAGGGTTCAAAAATTTCATCATCGGAGCCGGTAATGCAGTAGCCCTTCTGCTTTAGAGCAATGGCTAAGCTGTGCATGGCGCTACCGCCTATGGAGATAAAATGAATTCTCATAGGTGTTGTTTGGTGCAAAGGTAGGAAAATTTGTTGTGCGTTCTTATCTTTTTGCGTAACACGTGAGACAAACTCTCGATGATATGCAAAGCTTAACTAATTAACTAAAGTCTAATAATTAATTGCAAACTAGACGCTATTTAATGGCTGGTTCACTACAAATCTTTCACCAATATATTTTGGGGGGATGTTCTAATGCCATTGGAAAACTCTTCGTGAATTTTGTTAATTCGTTCGAGCGTTGGGTTATCCAGCGTGATATG
>JAVERU010000012.1:0-43874 GCA_034006965.1 Tenuifilaceae bacterium | reverse complement strand
TTTTATTCTTTTCTTAGTTTTTTTTTTTTTGTAAGTTTGGATTCTTATGAATAATCAACCACCATGCTACACATATCTACCCGCATTGTAATTCATTTGCTTTCAATTTCTGCTATGCTCTGTCTGGGAGCAGGCTGCCGCAGGGACGACCCCCAGCCCCGCCCGGGGCAAACCACCGCCGTATTCAACCCCAACCTCACCTACGGTACGATGACTGACATTGATGGCAACGAGTACCGCACCATTGAGATAGGCCACCAGGTTTGGATGGCCGAGAACCTGCGGGTGACCCATTACCGCAACGGCGATCCCATCCCACACATGCCGCTATCGGCTGGCCAAGGGATTTTCCACCTCCAGACCCAGGGCGTTTACTGCGCCTACGATGACACCACCCACCCCGACAGCATCGCCACCTACGGGCTGCTGTACAACGGCTACGCCGTGGTGGATGAGCGGGGCCTCTGCCCCGATGGCTGGCGCGTGCCCAGCGATGAGGATTGGACAGCCCTGGTTTCCCACCTGGACAATGGCGACAACGCCTTTGACCCCAATGGCACCGGAACTAACGGTGTGGTTGGGGGGCGGATGAAGGAGGTTGGCTACAGGCACTGGAACGCGCCCAACCCCGCCGATAACAGCAGCGGGTTCACCGCGCTCCCTTCAGGGAACAGGTATGGGGACACCTACTACTACAAAAACGAGAGAGCCCTTTTCTGGACATCCACAGAGTACTACGTAGATACCATCCCTGACATTAAAGGGAAGATTCTTTGGATGCGTGGAATTGGCAGCCTGTTCCCATCTATTGGTCGACAGGCTTATCCCAAGGATGCAGGGAAATGCGTCCGCTGCATCCGCAACGACTAACCTTTAAACTCCTAATAAATCTGAATTACTATGAACAAAAAATGGAACGGCGCAGTGCTTTTACTGTGCATGGCGCTCGGAGCTACAGCTCAGGATCTTACCATCACGATCCCCAAGACCGACTCAACCGCCTACAAGTGCTACCCCGTGAAGGCCAACACGGTCTTTGGCCTGCGATCGCAGATCGCCTGCAACGCCAACGGCCCTTTCAGCGTCAACATTGACCGGGATATGTCGTTCGGCTCGCTGGGGAGCTGGGTAAGTATTTCTTACAACAACAACCCCATCACCATCAGCACCGGGGAAACGGCCATCTTCGACCTGGCGGTTCAACCCCCAGCGGGGACAACTGATTATGAATATGATATGCCTGTAAACATAAAAGCCTACAAGAACGGCAGCTCCGTTTCGGGCTTCGCCCCGGCACAGTTCGTGGTCATCGTGGACAACACCCCGCCCACCGACATCGCCCTGTCCAAGCGCTCCGCCAGTAGCCAGTCGGTTACGCTGAACTTTGACGCTTTCGACGTAATGTCGAAGAAATACACAGATGTAAATCCCGACGTGGGGCGCAAGGGCATCAAGCAGTTCACCCTCGCCCTGAAGGATTAGAATGATAACATCGTGGCCACCTCCACGAGCCTGGGCACAGAGCCCAGTTGGCACAAAGCGGTGGGGAATAGCAACGTCCAGCCCAATACCACCTACACCGCCTTTGTTACCGTTACCGATTTGGCTGGTAACTCCGCCACCAGCTCGGGGTTAAGCGTAACCACTGCGCCACGTGCTCCGCACAACCTGGTGGCAGCAAGCCCGGGGTACTGCAGCGTCACCCTGACGTGGGATGCCTCGCCCGGGGCCACCAGCTACAGGGTTTGGCAAACCCCCAGCGATGTGAGGGTGACTACAGGCACCTCGTACACGTTCACAGGGCTTACGGCCAGCACCTCGTACACCTTTAGCGTAAAGGCAGTTAGCACAGCTGGTGAGTCTAGCGCTTCAAGCAGCTCAACAACCACCAGGCCGCAGCCCACCATCTCGGGCCCCTTTAGCGTGTGCACCACCAACACCACCTTTACCCTCAGCAACGTGCCGGCGGGCAGCACGGTGAGCTGGACCCGCAGCAGCAACCTGGCTTACGTGAGCGGGCAGGGCACAACTGCATACACTGTGCGGGCATCCTCATCCACCACCAGCGGCACCGGCTGGGTGCGTGCCACGGTGAGCGGGCCCTGCGGGAATGTGGTGCTACCCAGCCACGATGTGTGGGTGGGTGTGCCCAATACCCATCGGTTCTTCCTCTCCGGCCAGCACCACAACTACAACCCAGGCGGGCATCACTGGCACGCCTACTCCGTTTGCCCCAGCGAGTTCCTCACCTTCACCCCCAACGAGACCTCGGGGCCGCCCATCCTCCAGCGGCAGTGGAGCATCTCGGGTACCTACAGCTGGGCTGGGGTCACCCACCAGGAATCCTTTCAGGTGCAAGCCCCGCCTTCGCCCTACGCAACATTCAGCGTAGCCTACCGGAGCCGCAACACCTGCGGATGGAGCGTATGGGAGCATGGCAGCGCCACCACCATGGACTGCGAGGGGGGGGAGGAGCCTTACAAGGTTGACCCAGAGCTCCAGCTGCTGAGCGAGGGACAAGAGGTGGGTATGGCCCTTCGCGTTGCCCCCAACCCCGCCAACGCCACCGCCACCATCACCCTTGAGGGGGCAGAGGGGCATGGGGTCACCGTGGTGGTGACCAACTCCAGCGGCACGCCCGTGCACCGCGACACCCTGCGCAACCAGAGCCTCACGCTCAACGTGGCGCGTTGGCAGCCCGGGGTGTACCAGTTGGTGGCCATTGCCCAAGGGCAGCGCATTAGCACCCAGCTGGTGGTGAAGTAGGCTACAATGGTAGCGCTCCAAAACAGAAAAGCCCTCGTTCGTCCGAGGCTGATTGATTGAAACAACGTTCGGCTCAGGTTTACCTACCAAAGGTATGTTATACCTGAGTCGGTCTATTACTGCGGGGCTGCGACCGCGTTACTGGCATAACAAATTATTTTTGTAGTTTTGGGTCTGGGAGATCGAATTAAAAAAAGCATGTCAAAAGGCTACAGAATACACGAGAAGTTACAGCATCAATGACGAACGAAGTTGAGGTTAACCTTAGGTGGAAGTACTTTTAGCTGTTTTCTTGGCAAAGCATACCCGAGTCAGGTAAACCAAAAGAGATATAAACGACTTAGGCATAACTTGTCCCAGCCTGTCCCGACACTTGTAGTCGGGAATGTACTTTATCGGGAGCCTAAGCCGAATAGGGGACATTGCCTGCAATGGCTAAAAGAATTATCTTCGTAAATTAGGTACAGCCTACCCATATATATTCGACTGAGGCAGGAGCCTCAGCCTAACTTGGGCCTATGAGGGATGAGCACTTTCTCCAAAAGGTGTTTGGCAAGCTCTTTGCAGACAAGGGGTACATAGGGCAAAAACATTTTAAGCAACTTTTTATCAACGAGATACATCTGGTTACAGGTATCCGAAGAAATATGAAAAACTCGCTTATGTCAATGAGTGATAAGATAATGCTGCGAAAAAAGGTCGATTATTGAAACGATAAATGACGAGTTGAAAAACATCTGTCAGATTGAGCACTCCCGTCACAGAGCCTTTGGAAACTTCCTGACAAACCTTATATCGGGACTTCTTGCGTACTCTTTCCTTCCAAAAAAACCTTCAATCAAGTATGAAGTTGTTCCAACATACGGGCAACTGTCTCTTTTTTAATTTTTTGCTTATTTCGAACTTAGGTTATTAGGTATGGTGCCGAAAGGCTATGTTGTCATTCAAAACGTTTCCTGTCGGCCCAAATTGTCTTGAAGGTTTCTAGGAGCAGTTCATTTGATACGTTTGGGTCGGCAGTTTTGTAGTATATGTAGTTCCAAAGATGTTCGAAATGTACCTCGAACATATACCTTAGCCACTGCTCGTAGTTTACCAATGTTTTATGTTGATATGTATCCATACATTTGTCTTGCAACTTGCTAATGTACGATAAAATGCGGCTAGCGTTTTAATAATGCATTAGAATTTGGGTAACGGGTGATATATTACTTAAGGTTTTAAACTATGCGTATGAAATTAATTGCACACTAAATCAGCAACATAAATGCATACCCTTTAATTAGGACTAAGCCTTTTCCAAAAGCATACTCATTTTTACTACTTTTGTAGACTGATTTTAAATTGTGCAACGAGCGGTAAGGATATGAAACAGATAGAGCGGAAACCTTCATGGCTAAAGATAAAGTTGCCTACTGGTGAGGGGTACACAAGGGTTAGTCGGGTGGTGAAGGAGCACGGATTGCACACCATATGCTCTAGCGGTATGTGCCCAAATATTGGGGAGTGCTGGGGAAATGGCACAGCCACCTTCATGATTTTGGGCGATATCTGCTCGCGCGCATGCCGGTTCTGTGCCACAGCATCGGGGAAAGCTTTACCACCCAGCGATGCTGAACCTGCTAAGGTAGCCGAGTCGGTTAAGCTTATGAACCTACGCCACTGCGTAATCACCTCGGTTACCCGCGACGATCTGCCCGATGAGGGAGCTCAGCACTGGCACGATACCATTACTGAGGTGCGAAGGCAAAATCCGAACACAAAGGTTGAGGTGCTAATCCCCGACTTTAACGGCAATACCCAGCTGCTCGACATAGTGCTAAAGGCAAACCCTGATATCGTTGCTCACAACCTTGAGACTGTTGAAAGGCTTACCCCATCGGTTCGATCGAGGGCTACCTACCAAAAAAGCCTGAGCGTTATTGCGCATATCGCAAAAAATGGCTATCTTGCCAAATCGGGCATCATGGTTGGCCTTGGCGAAACCCAGCAGGAGGTTGAAAAAGCGTTGAGCGATTTAGCAGCCGGGGGGTGCAAGGCGGTAACCATTGGTCAGTACCTGCAACCCCGAGGGAACAACTTGCCGGTTGTGGAGTACGTTACCCCCGAAGTTTTCGATATATTTAAGGCAAAGGCCAGAGAGTTGGGTTTTAAATTTGTGGAGAGTGGGCCTTTGGTGCGCTCGTCGTACCACGCCGAGGAATCAGCCAAGCAGAGCGAATAGCTTTGCTCCGCATCAATCAACCTAGATGAATAAAAAATATCAACATATAAATGCAAACCATAAAATACCAAAACCTTGGCTTAGTTGACTATAAAAAGGCTTGGGATTATCAGGAGGAGCTGTTTGCCAACGTGCTTGAGCACCGCAAACAGACCGATAGGGAGCTATCGGGTTACCTTCTTTTCTGTGAGCATCCTCACGTATACACATTAGGGAAAAGCGGACACGACAATAATCTGCTTATCAACAATCAGATGTTGAAGCAGATTGGCGCAACCTACTACCATATCAATCGTGGTGGCGATATTACCTACCACGGCCCTGGGCAAATTGTTGCCTACCCAATACTCGATCTCGAAGCGTTAAATATCAACCTTAAGCACTACATCAGTATGCTTGAGGACGTGGTTATTAAAACGCTATCGCCCTTTGGCATTGAGGCCTCGCGCCTCGATGGTGCAACCGGCGTATGGCTCGATGTGGGGCAAAAGGGCAAGGAGCGTAAGATTTGCGCAATAGGAGTCCGCGCCAGCCGTTTTGTTACCATGCATGGGCTGGCGTTTAATGTCAACACCAATCTCGACTACTTTGGCTATATCAATCCCTGCGGATTTGTGGACAAAGGGGTAACATCCATGCAGAAGGAGCTAGGACGTGAGGTAGATTTTGATGCCGTGCAGAGGGTGATGTTGGAGAAATTTGGTGAGGTGTTTGGCATATTTGTTCTTGATGAAAAAGCGATGGAACTATAAAGAGGCTGGTAACCCCAGCACGGTAGAAGGTTTAGTGAACGCGTTGGGTATCGACAGGATTTTGGCAAACCTGTTGGTGCAGCGTGGCATTGAAACCTACGAGCAGGCCAAAAAATTCTTTAGGCCAGCTCTTGAAGATCTGTACGACCCCTTCCTCATGAAAGGTATGCAGGAGGCGGTGGCACGCATTGAGAAGGCTATTACAGCAGGTGAGCAAATTTTGGTTTATGGCGACTACGATGTCGATGGCACCACTGCCGTTGCGCTGGTATACTCATTCTTGAGGAAATTCACCAATAGCATTGGCAGTTACATCCCCGATCGATACTCCGAGGGCTATGGAATATCCTACACCGGTATCGATTTTGCCATTGAGCACAACTACTCGCTGGTGATTGCCCTCGACTGCGGCATAAAGGCCGTGGAGAAGGTGGAGTACGCTCGCCAAAAGGGTGTCGATTTCATTATCTGCGATCACCACTTGCCGGGCGATTCAATACCTAAGGCAGCAGCAGTGCTCGATCCCAAGCAACCCGATTGCAACTACCCGTTCAAGGAGCTCTCGGGCTGTGGCGTTGGGTTTAAGCTAATGCAAGGGTTTTGCCAGGTTAAAGGTGTTTCACCCACCGAGCTATACCCCCTTCTCGATTTGGTGGCCGTGAGCATCGCTTCGGATATTGTACCTGTAATCGACGAGAACAGAATACTAACACACTTCGGGCTTAAGCAGCTTAACAGCTCCCCTAGCCTTGGGCTAAAGGCAATTATTAAGCTAGCAGGTATCGAGAAGCATACCATTGCCATTGATGATATTGTGTTCCGCATTGGCCCAAGGATAAATGCTGCGGGACGAATGGAGTCGGGAAAATCGGCTGTTGATTTGCTGTGCGCCGAGGATGACTCGGTGGCCTTCGAGATGGGCTCAGTGGTGAACTCATGCAATAACGATCGCAAGTTCGTCGATCGATCCATTACCCATGAGGCCCTTAGGCTTATAGCTACTAACCCTGAGCTGCAGAACAAGAAAACCACAGTGCTTTTCAACCCCGAGTGGCACAAGGGGGTGGTGGGTATTGTGGCCTCAAGGCTTATCGAAACATACTACCGTCCCACGGTTGTTCTAACCGAATCGAATGGCTTGGCCACAGGCTCGGCACGATCGGTTCCCGGGTTCGATCTGTACCAGGCCGTTGAGGCCTGTGCCGATTTGCTCGTGAACTTTGGCGGGCATATGTACGCCGCTGGGCTGACCATGAAGGTGGAGAATGTGCCAGAGTTTATTGAGCGGTTCGAAAGGTTTGTGAGCGAGCACATTAAACCCGAAATGCTTATTCCACAGATTGATATTGATGCCAAGCTTAACTTTGGTGATATCGATGATAAGTTTTACCGAATACTTAAGCAGTTCCAGCCTTTTGGGCCCGGTAATATGTCGCCCGTATTTGTAACCGATAATGTTTACGATGCCGGCGATAGCCGCCTGGTGGGTAACGAGCGCGATCATCTAAAGCTCTCGCTGATTCAGGAAGACAATCCCAAGATGTTTCAAGGGATTGCATTTCAGATGGGGCAACACTACAAAAAAATTCAGAAAGGCGCGCCTTTCAGCGTATGCTACAGCATAAGCGAGAATAGCTACCGAGGAATTACTAGCATTCAGCTTAGGGTAAAGGACATTCAATACCTGGACGAGCTGCTTGATGAGTATAACGATAGCTATGGCTTATCGACTGAGTCTGCAAACGAATAATCTATTACCAGTGAAGTAAGGCTTTGCTTCGGGAGGTATAAGTGAGCATTCTGCTTTTGTTGGCAGGTCTTAATTTTAAGAGTTCCTATGCAAGGGGTAAGTAAATCGTTTGCAAACTGAAAGTGCAGTAAATGCTTACGCTTTTCCCTGCCATATACTTTGGTTGCCTGGGTTACATTCTAACAAAATATTCCCTACCTTTGCCCCATTCACTTTTTTTGATTTGGCATGAGTACTCCCGAGAGAAGTGGTTTTGGCAACGAATGTTGAACAAATGAATCCAAAAAAAAGCATTGGTGTAATAGGTAGCGGTAGCTGGGCTACTGCCATTACAAAGATTGTGCATGAGAATGTGGAAAGGGTGAATTGGTACATCAGAGAGCCCGAAATAATTGACCATATTAAGCGGCACCGCAACAACCCAAACTACCTAAGCTCAGTTAGCTTTAACCTTGGCCGGTTAAGCATAAGCAACGACATTAACGAGGTTGTTGCCAAATCGGATATCCTAATCTTTGTAGTTCCATCGGCATTTCTTAAGGTTTGGTTGGAACCACTCACCGAGGCCCTGCACGATAAATTTGTGGTTACTGCCATTAAGGGCATAATTCCCGTTGATAACATAACCATTGCCGAGTATTTCAATCGGTACTTTGAGGTTCCCTTCGGCAATATTGGTGTTATTAGCGGCCCTTCGCACGCCGAGGAGGTAGCCTTAAACCGATTGTCGTACCTTACCGTGTCATGCAAGAACGAGAGCACCGCCTCCGAGGTTGCATCGTACCTCGAGTCATACTACATAAAAACCATCCTAAGCACCGATATCTATGGTACAGAGTATAGCGCAGTGCTCAAAAATATTTATGCCATTGCCACGGGCATAGCACATGGGTTGGGGTATGGCGACAACTTCATGGCGGTTTTGGTAAGCAATGCACAGCTAGAGATTAAGCAGTTTCTGAAAAAAACATACCCCGATGAGCGCGAGACCAGCATGTCGGCCTACCTGGGCGATTTGCTCGTGACCTGCTACTCACAGTTTAGCCGCAACAGGCTCTTTGGCACCATGATTGGCAAGGGGTACTCGGTAAAATCGGCTATGCTCGAAATGAACATGGTGGCCGAGGGTTACTACGCATCACACTGTATTTATGAGATTAACCAACGCTTTGGCATCGATATGCCCATAAGCCAGGCTGTCTATAATATTCTTTACGAGGGCATTGCCCCTTCCATTGAGATGAAAATATTGACCGATAAGCTACATTAGCAATAAGTAAATCATTAGATTATGAGTAATTTAAGCATCAACATTGAGGATGTATTTGAGTTCGCTACGCAGGATCAGGTATTTGGCCTTGAGCCAATCATCGATCAGAACCTAAAAGCACTACATACCGGAACAGGAAAAGGTAGCAACTACATTGGATGGCTAAACCTTCCCTCTGCTATTAGCGACGATGAGCTGAAGAGCATAGCTAAGGTTGCCGCCGATTTGCGTGGCAAAAGCGAAGTGGTGGTGGTAGTAGGTATTGGAGGATCCTACTTGGGTGCTAAGGCTGTTATCGATGCTTTAAACCACTCCTTTGCCAACGATTTGCCCACGGGTAATCCCAATATAGTTTTTGCTGGACACAATATCTGTGAGGAGTACCACTCGGAGCTGCTTGAGATGCTCGACAAAAAATCGTACTCAATCATTGTTATATCAAAATCGGGAACTACTACTGAACCCGCCATAGCGTTTAGGCTGCTAAAGCAGCATCTCGAGGGTAAGGTGGGCAAGGATGAAGCATCGAGAAGGATTGTTGCCATAACCGACTCCTCAAAGGGAGCCCTTAGGCAGCTGGCTACGCAGGAGGGATACAAAACATTCACCATTCCCCATGATGTGGGTGGACGCTACTCGGTGCTAACGCCTGTGGGGCTTTTACCAATTGCAGCTGCTGGGTTCGATATTAAGAAATTGATTAGTGGGGCTGCCGATGCCCAGCTGGCCACCGGAGTTGATACCCCATTTGAGAATAATCCTGTGTGCTTATATGCCGCTGCGCGCAACGCTTTGTACAGCAATGGGTATAAGGTGGAGATTATGGTGAACTATACACCCAAGCTACACTACCTAACCGAGTGGTGGAAACAGCTCTATGGCGAGAGCGAGGGTAAGGAGAATAAGGGAATTTTCCCTGCCGGGGTCGATTTTACCACCGACCTACATTCGTTGGGTCAGTTCATACAGGAGGGAGAGCGGATGATTTTTGAAACGGTAATCTCGGTACAGAACTCACGCAGGAAGTTACAGATTCCCTACGATTCGGATAATCTCGATGAGCTTAACTACATTGCTGGCAAACGCTTATCGGATGTAAACCGCATGGCTCAGCTGGGGACTACCCTTGCACATCTCGATGGCAAGGTGCCAAATATCAATATTCAAATTCCTGAGGTAAGCGAGTACTGGCTAGGTTACCTAATCTATTTTTTTGAGAAGGCGTGTGCCGTTAGTGGATATACGTTGGGTGTAAACCCATTTGACCAGCCCGGCGTTGAAGCTTACAAGAAGAATATGTTTGCACTTTTAGGCAAAAAGGGTTACGAAGAGCAAGGAAAGTTACTTCGCGAGATACTGGGGGAAGACAATTAGTCGTTACGCCGTAATATTATTTGATTGGCAGAATTAGAATTCTGCCTTTTTTTTATAATTTGCAAACTTTATCAACTCAAAACGGAATGCTGATGATGAAAAACCTACCCATTAAAGTTCAAACGGCCATGGTATCAGTTGTTTGGCTTTTTCTTTACATCATTATGCCAAATGCTGTTCAGGCAAAAGGCTACCACAAGCTTATGCTGGGTGTGGCTGTAGGTATGGATTCGGTACAAGTTATCGATCAGGTTGGCGTTCCCACCCATTCGCATGGCGTTGAGCGTTTATTCTACCTCAACGATCAGGTGGTGCTTATCGACAACGAGGTGGTTGACATTAGGGTAAAAGAAAGGATAAAACCAACTCACAAGAACGACAAGACAGCGAAACGCCAGAAGCCCATTGGTATGCTGAGGATAGGAATGGACCGGGATGAAGTGGTTGGGACCGCAGGATCACCAACAAGAGCCGAAAATGGAGTCGATTTGTACTACTCCGACAGGCACCGGGTGGAGCTAACCAATGGCGTGGTTCGTGACGTGGAGATGCATATTAAGAAGGAGATGGATACCCTTGATTGGGTTAGGCTCAACTTTAGTAAGGGTGGCCTACTATTCATGAATATTACCCTAGCATTCATTATGTTTGGTGTAGCCCTCGAGATAAAGCTCAAGCATTTTAAGGAGATAGTTAAAAAGCCTAAGTCGGCTCTGGTGGGAATTCTGTCCCAGTTTGTTGCTCTGCCTGCCCTTACCTTTTTGCTGGTTCTGCTACTAAAGCCTACCCCCAGCGTAGCCCTAGGTATGATTCTGGTGGCAGCCTGCCCTGGTGGCAATATCTCCAACTTCATTTCATCCCTATCCAAAGCCAATATAGAGCTATCGGTTAGCCTAACCGCATTTGCCACCCTATCGGCCATAGTGCTTACGCCCCTTAACTTTGCCTTTTGGGGTAGTTTGTACTCTGGCACCGCCGACATGGTTATCCCCATTAAAATTGATGTGTGGGAGATGATGCAAACCGTTTTTATCCTGCTGGGTATTCCCATAGTAGTAGGTACTTGGTTTGCGTATAAGTTCCCCAAAACAACGCAGAAGATTATTAAGCCTCTCAGATGGTTCTCGCTGGTGGCATTCATGGGGTTTATTCTGGCTGCATTTGCATCCAATTTCAAGTTTTTTTTAGACTATATTCACTTCATTCTACTCATCGTATTTATTCACAACCTATTAGCACTTGCCACTGGTTTCTCGTTGGCCTCTCTGTTCAAACTCCCCCGGCCCGATCGGCGAACGCTAACCATCGAAACAGGCATACAGAACTCGGGCCTTGGATTGGTGCTCATATTTAACCCTAACCTTTTCGATGGGTTGGGAGGCATGGCCTTTATTGCTGCGTGGTGGGGTATCTGGCATATCCTGGCTGGGCTTGGCATTGCATCCATCTTTAGCCGTAAACCGCTCGATAAGTAGATCAAGTACTAATTGCAACTAACCAGAAGCTTATGCCAACAACAAAAGGTGAGGTAGAGAAGTGGTCGCTAGCCTACTACATTCTAAAGCAATGGGTCGATTTGGGTTTTCACTTCTATTTTAGCACCACAGTTTCGGGGCTTAAGAGCCTTCCCAAAAACAAAACGCTGATATTTGCACCTAATCACCAGAATGCGCTTATGGATGCGCTGGCAATTCTTTCTGTAAAAACTTGGCAACCCGTTTTCCTTGCTCGCGCCGATATTTTCAAAAAGCCTCTGTTAAGCAAGATGCTTACCTTTATAAAGATTATGCCCGTTTACCGTATGCGCGATGGGTACGAGAACCTGCAGAGGAACGACGAGATTTTCAATAAGACCATCGACGTGCTTAGGAACCAGAATGGGCTGGTAATACTTCCCGAGGGCAATCATGGTGACCTTAAGCGCCTGCGCCCGCTAAAGAAAGGGATTGCCCGCATTGCCTTGCAAGCCTTTGAAGCTGATAGCTCCCTCGATATCATGATAGTTCCCGTTGGGCTCGACTACGATCATTATTCACGTGTTGGTAGTAAGCTCCATGTGCGCTTTGGTGAAGCCTTCAGCGTTAAGCCTTTCATGAACGTGTATAAGGAGAATCCTGCCAAAGCATACAACATGCTGATAAGTCATCTCGAGAAGGGTATCAAGGCCGAAATGATTGATATTGAGGAGGAGAAGTACTACTCGGTGTATGAGGTTCTAATTAACTCCTTTGCCAACGGAATAGTTGAGGAGCGTGGCTTACCCAAAAATCATTCAACAGTGGTTGATATGCAGCAAGATATTATTAAAGGGATAAACCACTTAAGGGATAATAGCAACGATGATTTTTTGTTGCTAGCAGCCGATGCGCTTGAGTACAGGTTGTTACTTAGCAGGCGAGGGATTACTCCCGGGTTCTTTCCCTTGGGTTTGTTGCATAAAGTTGGTCTTTTCCCGCTTGCCTTGGCATTGCTGGTTACCCTGCCCCTTTTTATAGCATCGTTCATCAACATTATTGTACCCGTTGCAGTGGCTAAACTAATAAGTAATAAGTTTGAGGATAAGCAGTTTATAAGCAGTGTGCGCTTTGTAATTGGACTCGTATTATCGCTCTTGATGCTAATTATACAAACAATCGCCTTTGCCCTTTTTACAATGAGCTTGCTATATAGTGCAATTTATATAGTTGGCTTTATTGCTAGCTTCTACATTTTCTTCGTTTGGAAAAGATGGGCCAGAATCTTTGGTCAACGTGTAAATATTATTGGGCATGGGCTTAAAGGAAGCAATAGGATGAACAGGCTAGCTGAGCTACATGCTAGCCTGCATAGCCAGCTAATGGTAATCCTAAATAATAGCTAACGCTTTTTGTATGCTTCGGCAGTCATGATTATAACAGGCGGGTCGCCATAGGCTCTAATATGGTTCACCTTTGTGACAAGCACAATATCGGCATTCATGCTGGCTGCCTGCTTCATTATCGATACCTCAGCGCTACGTTCAAGAGCCTTTGCACTCTGGTAGCTTCGGTTGCTTGGCGATATTAGGCGTATCTCAATATCATCAACTTTTGTTAACCCCTCAATATCATTTGGTTCTCGTGTTAGCTCTATGCTTTGCCAATCCTTAGGTTTTGCTGGTTCAGCATTTGCCGGTGGCTTGTCCAGCTCATCTACTTCGCCCGATTTGTAGTGTATGGCTTTCACCTCGTTACGGTCAATCCAGTCAGTACTGGAACCACCTGGTTTGATGAAAAAAACAAACCTATCCGAAACCCTTTGAACAGCTACCAGCATCTCCTTGCCATTGGCAAGCAGTAGCTTATCATAGGCAACGGTATCCCTTAGGCTAGGATTTGCGCTAGCTAAATTACTAATATTTGAATCAAATTTGCGATAATTTGATGCTGAACATACTAGTGCGCAACTAATTACTAATAGGGTTAGGGTTGTATTCCGTAACATTTTTTGTGTAATTTCACACAAAAGTAATTAAGTTTTTCAAAAGCAAAAAATATTAAAAACGATAAGCGTTTATAGTATTGATAGCCCATAAGCAAAACCATTCTGTGAATGTCGATTTTTGAATTACTATTCTGACTTGGGATGAATGGTTTGTTGAAATCAACCTGCCCGTATCCTCCTATAGTTACTTTATCTTTGCTTTCTGGGTCGCTTGTATGAGCAAAAGTTGTTGGTAAACCAATACTAACCCAAGAATTAGTGTGACAAGTAGGTATTTGTCTATTCTTCTCATTATTTTTTGTAAGATATAATTGTTTTTCTGGGGCAAAGCTATTACGGTTCAAGCGATTTTGCCATACCCAAAATGTTGGTATTTATACAAAGACCCAATAAAATTAAAATTACTCCACGTTTCCGGTAGGGTAAATTGTTGTTTAAGGGTCATAGTAATGAAAGCAAGAAAATAACAACCCTTAATACAATACAGCTATGAAAACAATTGCTAACTACCTGCGAAAAATGAGCACGCTGGCACTGATGGTGCTTATGCTCAGCCCAGCATTTGGGCAAAATGGCAATGGCTTTATCACCATAAGTGGTACGCTAAAGGATGCTAAAACCAACAACAGCCTATACTTTGCTTATGTTACCGTACCCGGCACACACATTGGTACGGTATCGAACAGCGAGGGTGAGTTTACCCTAAAAATCAATAGAAGTATCGATGCTAAAGAGGTTGAGTTCTCGCATCTGGGGTACAAATCGAAGCGAATTGCCTTAAATAAATTGCTAAATGGGGCGGTAGAGGTAAAGCTCGAACCCGCATCGGTAGCCCTTGGTGAAGTTACCATTCGGCCCGAAGACCCACTAACCATTGTGAAGGAGGCCCTGCGTAAGGTGCAGTTTAACTACAGCGATAAGCCCAATATGCTTACCGGGTTCTACCGCGAAACCATCAAGCAGCGCCGCGACTACATCTCTATCTCCGAGGCTATTGTCGATATCTATAAAGCATCGTACAAACCCATGGGCGGTGGCGACAGGGTAAAGCTTTACAAGGGCCGCAAAAGTGCTAACGTGAAGAAGGCCGACACCCTTGCCGTGAAGCTACAGGGAGGCCCAAGCGTGTCGCTTCTGCTGGATGTTGCCAAGAATGCTGATGTGATTTTCTTCGAGGATTTTGAGGATTACTACGAGTTTAGAATCGATGACGTGGTTACCATCGACGATAAGATAAGCTATGTGATTAGCTTTGCGCAAAAGGAGAATATTGACTTTCCGCTCTACTACGGCAGGCTATTCATCGATACCCGAAACTTGGCCATAACCCATGCTCACTTTAGCCTAAACCTCGACAACGAGGAGGAGGCAGCCAAGCTGTTCGTACTACGTAAGCCTAGGGGGGTTAAATTTACGCCAACCAGCACATCGTACTACGTAACCTACACCGAGAACAATGGCAAGTACTACCTAAACTATATGCGCAACGAGCTTACCTTTAAGGCAAACTGGCAACGTAAGATATTTAATACCAACTACGCCGTGGTGGCCGAGATGGCCATAACCGATAGGGATTTGGAAAATGCCGAGAGGTTTGCACTCCGCGAAAGCTTTGGGCAGAGAGATGTTCTGGCCGATGCCGTTGATGCCTTTAACGATGACGATTTCTGGGGAGAGCACAACTACATTAAGCCCGAGGAGTCCATTGAGGATGCCATCCGCAGATATGGCCGCCGCCTTATGAGGCAGCAGAAGTAGTAGCACAGAGGATATGCTGCGCCGTTTTACCACGGCGCAGCACCCTTTTTGGTAATAGTTTTATTGCATTTTCATATCTTTGGGCAATTAACCGGCAGCAAAATGGGCTTACTGATAAGCTTTTCGCACAATAAAATTCAGCAGGGTGACATAAAAGAGTTCGAAAAACTCTTTAGAAAGATGTATGCCGAGCTCTGCCACTTTGCCAATAAGTTTGTGAAAGATATGGATGTTGCCGAAGAGGTCGTGCAGGATCTTTTTTACAACTACTGGAAAAACCGGGAGCGTATTGAGATCAAATCATCCATAAAGTCGTACCTCTACCAAGCTACCAAGAACCGATGCCTTAAAGTTATTGAGCACAACGTGGTAAAGGGCAGGTACAACCGGGAGATGAAAATACAGTATGCGCAGGCAGAGCAGCAGGTAGGACAAGAGATGGATGCGGAGGAGCTCTCCCAGATTATTGACAAAACATTGGATGAACTCCCCGAACGTTGCCGCCAAATATTTGTGATGAGCCGATTCGATGGGATGAAGTACCAAGAGATAGCCGACAAGCTCTCGGTGTCGGTTAAAACCGTGGAGGCAAACATGGGCAAAGCCCTTAAGCTTTTTAGAGTAAACCTTAAGCAGTACCATGGGGTAACCTGCTAAACTATCGGAAATTATGAAGCTGAATCTAGATATACCAAACCATTGTAGCATAATTGCTAAGTACTTAGCTCAGGAGATGACCGTCTCCGAGGCCAAAGAGTTTGAGACAATTGTAAATAGCCATCCTGAGAATATGGTGCTAGTGGAGGACTTCAGAAGAGACTGGAAACAAATAGGAAACATTACAATGAAAAAACCCAATGTGGATAAAGCTTGGCAAAACCTTTCGGGCAAGCTTAAGGAGGAGGATTTGGTTGGGAGCGTAAACGTAAGGCCGCTGTTTAACCAAATGTGGTTAAGGGCAACCGCTGCAGTGGTAGTAATACTTGTAGCTACCTCCGCCTTCCTATTTACAAACCTTTTAAACCAAAGCGTTACCATACAATCGAGTGCCGAGCCCACAACGCTAGTCCATAGCCTAACCGATGGCAGTGTGGTTTACCTCGAGCCCAACACAACTATTTCCTACGCCAAACGATTTGGTCGCAGAAGCAGGAGCATATCCCTCGATGGCGATGCATTCTTCGAGGTGGCCCACAATACACAAATCCCCTTCGTGGTCGAGACCACGAATGCCCAGGTGCAGGTGCTGGGGACTTCGTTCACCGTAAGGGCTGGTAAAGATTCCATTTTCGAGGTTTTGGTACAAACAGGCTCTGTGAATGTTGAATCCAAGGCACGCAAGGCCAAAGGGGTAGTTGCCCTGGCGGGCGATAGGGTAACCTTGGCAAACAACGAGCTTACCAAAATCAGTGGGGTGGTATCGCCCGAGAGCAAGTACAAAACGAGTAGGCTACAGTTTAAGGACGAACAGCTGAGCAGCATTGTGCAGGTGCTCAATAAAACCTTTGGGTCAAATATTATTGTCGACACCTACCTGGTGGGTAGTCGAAGGCTTACCGTAACCTTTGTCGATAGTTCTATCGACTCAATGGTGGAGGTGATATGCGCAGCGTTAGGATTGGAAGCGAAGTACGAGAATAGCACCATTACGCTATGGCAACCATAGAATGCTCAAAACCTACCAAAATACCAATGGGTTAGCAATACGTACCCTGCGCATTGTTAATGTTATCCTGCTACTGGGGCTTTTTAGTAGGGGATCCTTGGTTATGGGGCAGCATTCCAATGATGATCTATTCAGCAAACGGGTTACCATACCCAACCAAAGAACAACGGTATATAGAGCCTTAAACCAGCTGGCCGATAGCATAGGGTTTCAGTTTGCATACGATAGTCGACTGGTAGAAAACGACCGCAGAATTCGACCTCAGGTACAGAATGTTGAGCTAAGGCAAGCCCTACGTCAAATACTTGGCGATAGCCTTTTCCTGTACACAGTTTACGACAACCATATCCTTATCCACAGGATAAAGCAACCTGTAGATGTACTCGATGCCCGCCAGGCCGTTGACCTTACCTTCACCATGCTCAGAGGGCGAGTGCTCGATTCCCAAACCTTACAACCCATACCCTACGTAACGGTTGGCATTCCCGAGATTGGTTTGGGTAGTATTACCAACCAGGAAGGCGTTTTCCAGCTTAAAATACCCTTGAAGTTAGAGCCCCGAAACATCAGCCTTATGCACATAGGTTACAAAACCCGCAAATTCCCAATCGATTTGTTGGCCACCGAACCCATTGATATCTTCCTTGAAGCCGATATTATATCGATTCAAGAGGTTATTATTCGTAATATTGACCCCAAGCAGCTTTTACGCGAAGCCTTTGCTCGAATACCCGAAAACTATAGCGATAAGCCGGTTTATTTCACCTCATTTTACCGCGAGGGGGTGGTTAAAAACGATAAGTACCAGAACTACTCCGAGGCCATTTTTAAGATTTACAAATCATCCTATACCAGACCCAATGAAACCGATCAGGTGAAGCAGCTCAAATCAAGAAAAACTCAGAACCTAGAGCCCGCTGACACCCTCAGCATTAAGCTTAGGGGAGGCATTAATAGCTCGCTTACCCTCGATTTGGTGAAGCATACGCCCTTTTACCTCGAGGAGGAGTTTGTTCAGCTCTACAACTTTACGCGCGAAGATATTATTACCATAGGCGATAGGGTGGCCTATGCCATTGGGTTTAACCTGAAGGAGGGTGTTACCGAACCCCTTATGGAGGGAGTAATTTATATCGATATTGATAACCTTGCCATTCTGGGAGCCGATTTTAGGGTAAGCCCGCATAACATTGGTCAGGCAACCGATCAGTACGTTTACAAACGAAACCGTAGGTTCCGATTTAGACCTGTGAGCATATCCTACACCGTGCGATACAACAGCTACGATGGTGTGCACCACCTATCGCACGTAAGGGGCGATTTGAAGTTCCGGTATCGATACAGGCGCAGCCTGTTTAACAACTCCTTCCATCTTTTCTTCGAGCTGGTTAACACCCAGATTGAGACCGATAATGTGGTGCGTTTCGATAGGCGCGAGCTGGAGCCAACCCATAATGTATTCCTCGATAATTCATGGGTGTACGACCAAGTTTTTTGGAACGATCAGAATATCATTCCACCCGAGAAAAGTGTTTTCGATGCGCTAAACGAAATAAGCGCCAAGGTTGAGGAGATTAGGTTCGAGTAACAGCCTTACATCAACAGTTTTGCTGCTAAAAATCATACTTTTAATCTTCGCTTTTCCTCACAATTCATTTCGTGTTTAACCCTAAACACGTTATATTTGCAATTTATTTAGACTGATTCCAACTTACTTGTTATCTTTTTAACAACGGGGTAAACAATTCGGCTTCTGTAGCGTTGTTCCCAGTAAGAAAAGAGATATATAATAGTATCAAAATCAATAAACTGTAAGCAATGGCCAACGATCAGGATAAGATTATCGATGAGGTAACGGGTTCGGAGTATAAGTATGGCTTTGTTACCGATATCGAAACCGAAACCATCCCCAAGGGGTTAAGCGAAGATGTGGTCCGCATCATCTCCGAGAAAAAGGGTGAGCCTGAGTGGATGTTAGAGTTTCGACTCAATGCTTTTCGTCACTGGCAAACCATGGAGATGCCCCAGTGGGCACACCTCAATATCCCCGATATCGATTTTCAGGAGGTGATTTACTACGCTGCCCCCAAGCAGAAACCCAAGCTCGAGAGCTTGGACGAGGTGGATCCCGAGCTGCTCGACACGTTCAATAGGCTAGGTATCCCGCTCGAAGAGCAGAAGCTGCTCACCGGAGTTGCCGTTGATGCGGTTATGGATAGCATATCGGTAAAAACAACCTTTCGCGAAGCTCTTGCCGAGCAGGGTATAGTATTCTGCTCCATGAGCGAAGCTATTCGTGAGCATCCCGACTTGGTGAAAAAGTACTTAGCCTCGGTGGTGCCAGCTAGCGATAACTTTTTTGCTGCGCTCAACTCGGCCGTCTTCAGCGATGGCAGCTTCTGCTACATCCCCAAGGGGGTTAAGTGCCCCATGGAGTTGAGTACCTACTTCCGCATCAATGCGGCGAATACGGGTCAGTTTGAGCGCACCCTGATAGTGGCCGACGAGGATAGCACCGTGTCGTACCTCGAGGGGTGTACTGCCCCACAGCGCGACGAGAACCAGCTGCACGCAGCTGTGGTTGAGATTGTGGCCATGAAAAACGCCGATGTGAAGTACTCCACCGTACAGAACTGGTACCCAGGCGACAAGAATGGAAAGGGTGGCATATACAACTTTGTAACCAAGCGCGGTATTTGTAAGGGAGACAACAGCAAGATATCGTGGACTCAGGTCGAAACTGGCTCCGCGGTTACTTGGAAGTACCCCAGCTGCATCCTCATGGGCGATAACTCATACGGCGAGTTCTACTCCGTAGCGGTTACCAACAACCATCAGCAGGCCGATACTGGAACCAAGATGATACACATTGGCAAGAACACCCGTAGCCGTATTGTATCCAAAGGAATTTCGGCAGGCGTAAGTAACAACAGCTACCGTGGTTTGGTTAAGGTGGTGAAGAATGCCGAAAATGCACGGAACTTTTCCCAGTGCGACTCGCTGCTGCTGGGCGACAAGTGCGGAGCACACACATTCCCTTATATTGAGGTGGACAACCCCAGCGCCATTGTGGAGCATGAGGCCACCACATCAAAAATTGGTGAGGATCAAATTTTTTACTGCAACCAGCGCGGAATTTCTACCGAGGATGCTGTGGCGCTAATTATAAATGGCTACGCCAAGGAGGTGCTCAACAAGCTCCCCATGGAGTTTGCCGTTGAGGCTCAGAAACTACTTGCTATTAGCCTCGAGGGCAGCGTTGGATAAACAAAAAGAATAGTACATATTTTTCAATAGACTTTAAGAACCGAAGCTATGTTATCAATAAAAAACCTACACGCCAGCATCAACGGGAAAGAGATTCTCAAGGGTATTTACCTAGAGATAAAACCTGGCGAAATTCATGCCATCATGGGGCCCAACGGCTCTGGAAAAAGTACGCTTAGCGCTGTGCTTGCCGGCCGCGAGCTGTTTGAGGTAACCCAGGGCGAGATAACCTTTAACCAAAAGGATCTGTTCGAACTATCGCCCGAGGAACGCTCACGCGAGGGGCTTTTCCTCAGCTTTCAGTACCCCGTTGAGATTCCCGGCGTGAGCATGGTGAACTTTATGAAAACCGCGCTTAACGAGCATCGTAAGCACAAGGGGTTAGACCCTCTTTCAGCATCTGACTTCCTGAAGCTAATGCGCGAGCGTAAGGAGCTGGTGGAGATTGACTCTGCCCTTACCAACAGGGCCGTAAACGAGGGTTTCTCTGGTGGCGAGAAGAAGAAGAATGAGATTTTCCAAATGGCGATGCTTGAACCCAAGCTGGCTATCCTCGACGAGACAGATTCTGGTCTCGATATCGATGCGTTACGCATTGTGGCCAACGGCGTTAACAAGCTTAAAAGCCCCGATAAGTCAACCATTGTAATTACGCACTACCAAAGGCTACTGGATTACATTGTGCCCGATTTTGTGCATATCCTTTACAACGGTCGTATTGTTAAAACCGGAGGCAAGGAGCTGGCTCTCCAGCTCGAGGACAAGGGGTACGACTGGATTAAGAATGGAGAAGATGAGTAAACTCAAATGATTAACACCGAGGCACGGAGCCACAGAGAATAATTTTTAAAGCAATAAATGAGCTTGTCAAAATAGTATCTTGTTTGTACTAACAGTTTTTTTATACCTCTGTGCCTCTGTGTCTCTGTGTTGAAATTAAAGATATAGATATGAGTCCAACAACCACAATATCCCCCAAAGAGGAGCTGATAAACCTCTACATCGATAACCTCGATTTGATAACCGAGAACTCTGCCGATGTGCTTAACCATGCTCGACCCTCGGCAGTGGAGAGCTTCAAGCTGCTTGGCTTCCCCAGTGCAAAGAGCGAGAAGTACAAGTACATAAAGGTGGAGCAGCTTTTCCGCAACGATTATGAGAAGTACTTTACACCCAAGCCGATCACCTTTAACATCGATGATATTTTTCGCTGCGATATCCCTTCGCTCGATACGCACCTTGCGCTTACGCTCAATGGTTTTTATCTTAATAACCCCGAGATGCTGGTTGAGCTTGAGCACGGGGTAATTGTGGGAAGCCTGGCCGAGGCCGCTAAGAAGTATCCAAATGTGGTGAGCAAGTACTACAACACCTTGGCCAATAACGATGATGATGGTCTGGTGGCCCTCAATACGGCATTTGCGCAGGATGGTGTTTTTATCTACATACCCAAGGGCGTGGTACTCGAGAAGCCCATCCAATTAATCAACCTGCTCATGAGCGATGAGAACCAGATGGTTCAGTACCGTAACCTCATTGTGGCCGAGGAGAATGCCCAGGCCGATATCGTGATATGCGATCATACCCTGTCGCCATCGGTGTTTATATCCAACGAGGTAACCGAGGTGGTAATCAATAGGGGGGCCAGTATCGATATTGTATCGATGCAGAACCAGCACAACGACTCAACCCAGTTCTCCCACTTATTTGGTAAGCAGGAGCGCGACTCGGTGCTTAGCACCAATACGGTTTCGTTGCATGGTGGGGTAATTCGCAACAACGTGCATGTTCTGCTAAACGATGAGGGCTGTGAGAACCATACCTATGGCCTTGCGCTGGTCGACCGCAATCAGCATGTCGATATGTACTCGTTTATCGACCACGCCAAGCCTAACTGTACCAGCAACGAGCTCTATAAAGCTATTCTCGACGATCAGGCTACGGGTGCTTTTAACGGACGCATTCTGGTGCGAAGGGATGCCCAAAAAACGCAAGCATTCCAAAGCAACAACAACCTGCTGCTAACCGCCGATGCTAGGATGCACACCAAGCCCCAGCTCGAGATATATGCCGATGACGTAAAGTGTACCCACGGCGCCACCGTTGGCCAGCTCGATATGGATGCCAAATTCTACATGCAGTCGCGCGGAATTGGCGAGCGCGAGGCTAAGCTGTTGCTAATGTTCGGTTTTGCTCACGATGTGGTTGGCAACATCAAAATTGAACCGCTTCGCGAGCGAATCGATGAGCTGGTGAATAAGCGTTTGCGGGGCGAGCTCTCTCGATGCCACAATTGTCCTATGCATTGCTGCTAGTACTTCCGATAAGAGTAAATTGACTTTAATGCGAACCTTTATTATCTTTACCAAAAATGTAATGTTATGTTATCGGTGAATGGAATTTTTGAAGCAGGAAAGATTAAACTTTTTGGTGATGTGCCTAAGGAGAAACGCTTCAAGGTAATTGTTACATTTGTTGAGGAGATTGATGAAGAAACCTTTGCTGTCAGAGAGTTTTCGGCACAATCTAAGGGGTTCGACTTTTGGATTGCTCAGGAAGAGGATTTGTATCAGGATTATCTTGATGCCAATAAGGGTAAACCATGAAGTTTGGTCAAATAGTTCTTGTACCCTTTCCGTTTGCAGAGCATACGCATAGAAAGGTAAGACCAGCAGTAGTTATTACCGAAACAACAGACAAGTACAAGGATCTAGTTGTGTCTGCTATTAGTTCGGTTGTCCCCAGTAACCTTTCCGACAGAGAAATCTTTATAAAATCCTCACCAAACAATAGGTTAAGGGTAAATTCCATAGTTAAGGTCGATAGGATTATTACGCTAAAGCGTGATGATATCATTGCGCAGTTGGGTTTGCTTTCCGATGAAGAATGTGAACTATTTAGAGCAACGTTAACGGAGATGATTGGTTAGCGTAGTAGCTATCGCTAAAGTTTAAAAATCAATGTAAACATATGTCTTTCGATATCAATAAAATCCGAGCCGATTTTCCTATCCTAAATCAACAGGTATACGGTAAACCATTGGTTTACTTCGATAACGGTGCCACCACCCAGAAACCTACCTGTGTGCTCGACACCATTGGTTATTTTTACAACCAAGTAAATTCCAATATCCACAGGGGGGTACATAAGCTAAGCGACGAGTCGACCCGTGCATACGAGGAGGCGCGCGAGGTGGTACGCTCGTTTATAAATGCCAAAAGCACCAAGGAGATAGTGTTTACCTCGGGTACCACGGCAAGCATAAATCTGGTGGCCTTCTCGTTTGGCGAAGCTTTTATTGCTGAGGGCGATGAGGTAATTGTATCGGAAATGGAGCACCACTCCAACATTGTGCCCTGGCAGCTCATGTGCGAGCGCAAAAAAGCTACGCTTATGGTTTTACCTTTCGACGATAGCGGGGAGCTACAGGTTGATAAGCTCGATGGTCTAATATCACCCAAAACTAAGATTATTGCCGTAACTCACGTGTCAAACTCGCTGGGTACGGTAAACCCCATAAAGGAAATTATTACCAAGGCGCATAGCCACAACGTAAAGGTGCTAATTGATGGCGCGCAGGGTATTAAGCACGGTGTGGTGGATGTGCAGGCGCTGGATGCCGATTTTTATGCATTCTCAGGTCATAAGCTTTATGGCCCAACGGGCATTGGCGTTTTGTATGGCAAGGAGGATCTGCTCGAGCAGCTGCCCCCATGGCAGGGCGGAGGCGATATGATAGCAACGGTATCGTTTACCAAAACGGTATACAACGAGTTGCCCTTTAAGTTCGAGGCGGGTACAGCCAACTACATTGGTGCGGCAGCGCTGGCCACGGCCATAAAGTACTACCAATCCGTTGGAATTGATAATGCCGTGCGCTACGAAACCGAGCTGCTCGAGTATGCCACCCAGCAGCTGCTTGCCATCGATGGGGTAAAGATTTTTGGTACCGCCAAGGATAAGGCCCCCATCATCTCGTTTGTGGTGGGCGATATTCATCCCTACGACACGGGTATGATACTCGACAAGATGGGCATTGCCGTGCGAACCGGCACCCACTGCACCGAGCCCGTTATGGCTCACTTTGGAATAGATGGTACTGTACGGGCATCGCTGGCCCTTTACAACACCTGCGATGAGATTGATCGGCTGATTGAGGCCGTAAAAAGGGTTAAGATGATGTTTGGCTAGCGCATCGCCACTTTCCGTATTTAACTTATCATATCAGTTTAGGCGACTTAAACGTGAGTTGGTCGCCCAAAAATCTATATCTTTGCAGCCGAATTTTCAATACTTTACATACTATGTTTGAACTAAGTGAACAGGAACAGCTACGTAGAGCATCGCTGGCCGAGATGCGTAAGCTGGGGGTTGACCCATACCCTGCGGCTCAATACCCCGTAAGCCATTACTCATCGGATATTAACAATAACTTCGACTCGCTATGCGAGGCCAAAACCGAGGTTTGCGTGGCAGGGCGTATCATGACCCGTAGAATCATGGGTAACGCATCGTTTTTCGAGATTCAGGATCAGAAGGGTAGGGTACAGGTGTATATCCGCCGCGACGATATTTGCCCTGGCGACGATAAAACCCTTTACAACACCGTTTTTAAGAAATTGCTAGATATTGGAGATATAGTTGGCATTAAGGGATTTGTTTTTAAAACCCAGATGGGCGAGATTTCCATACACACCCAGGAGCTAACCGTGCTGGCCAAATCAATCCGTCCGCTGCCCATTGTTAAGGAGAAGGATGGCCAAACATTCGATGCTTTTACCGATCCCGAGCAGCGCTACCGCCAGCGTTACGTCGATTTGGTGGTAAACCCCAAGGTGCGCGACACTTTTATCAAACGTAGCAAGATAATTAACACCATGCGCGACTTTTTCAACTCGAAGGGTTACCTCGAGGTTGAAACGCCCATACTGCAGCCTATTCCCGGAGGCGCTGCTGCCCGTCCTTTCATTACGCATCATAATGCGCTGGATATGCCCTTATATCTCCGTATAGCCAACGAGTTGTACCTAAAAAGGCTTATTGTTGGCGGATTTGATGGCGTTTACGAGTTTGCCAAGGATTTCCGTAACGAGGGTATGGATCGTACACATAATCCAGAGTTTACTGTTATGGAGATTTACGTGGCCTACAAGGATTACTTCTGGATGATGGACTTTACCGAGGAGATGATTGAGCGTGTGGCTCTGGCCTTACACAATACCACTAAGGTAACCGTTGGCGACAAGGAGATTGACTTTAAGCGACCGTTCCGCCGCGTAACCATGACCGATGCCATTAAGGAGTATGCAGGTGTTGATATCACCGGAAAAAATGAGGATGAGCTGCGCCAAATCTGTACCGATTTGGGTATTGAGGTGGATGAGTCGATGGGTAAGGGCAAGCTAATCGACGAGATTTTTGGCGAGAAGTGCGAGCATCACTTTATTCAGCCCACTTTTATAACCGATTATCCCATAGAGATGTCGCCGTTGTGCAAGCGCCACCGCACAAATCCTGAGCTAACCGAACGCTTTGAGCTCATGGTGAATGGCAAGGAGCTGTGCAATGCCTATAGCGAGCTCAACGACCCAATTGACCAGCTGGAGCGTTTCCAAGATCAGCTTAAGCTAAGCGAGAAGGGCGACGACGAGGCCATGTTTATCGACCACGATTTTGTGCGCGCCCTGGAGTACGGTATGCCAACCTGCTCGGGCATAGGCATTGGAATTGACCGATTGACCATGTTCATGACTAACCAATCGTCTATTCAGGATGTGCTATTCTTCCCCCAGATGAAGCCCGAACCCAAATCGCGCAAGGACTCCCCCGAGGCATATGCAAAGGTTGGTGTTCCGGCAGAATGGGTTCCTGTACTGCAAAAAATGGGGCACACCACCGTAGCTTCGCTAAAAGGTTTAAAGGCAGGCAAGCTATTTAACGACCTTTGCGGCTTTAACAAAAAGAATAAGCTGGGCTTAGAAAATCCCGCCATGGAGGATGTGGCCAAGTGGATTGAGGGCTAAGCAAGCTATTGAGTTAAGAAAAAAGCGTTGAGATTGGGTTTTCAACGCTTTTTTTGATTTACTACATGTACCCTTAACTTCCCATCGTCCGGCTGTTTTTGCCGGTTATGGAAACGTTAAGAGATCGTAGAGCCTACCGCCGAATTTTGTTTCAATCAGGCAGCCTTGAAAATCCTGACAGGTTTTCAAAACCTGTCAGGATTGGGATACACCATCCTCCGGTTAGTAACCCCCGCTGCCGCACGAGTCCCCTCGTGTGGCTTTTGCGACAGCAAAAATACTTCCTAGCCACTACGACCCTTGGCGCATTAAGCAAATATAACCATTTTCTTTGCTTCGTTCCCACACGACGGGAGTCGTGCGGTAGCTGGGACTTTAAACTTTTCCCTCTTGACCTTGGAAAGTCCGCCAAAAAACAGGCGGACCTTTCCAAGTCTTGCCCGCCCACCCTTATCATTCCTATGTCCGGTTGTTTTTTGCCAGACTTGGAATCGCTAAGGGATAACAGATGAGAACTCGCGGTAGCGGGGACTACTTGAAGTTTACCTTCCTAAAGTTTACCACACCAAACTCGTTGCTGTATGAGTTATGCTCACCATCATAAATAACCTGCGTTGAAACTAGACTTTTTCCCAATAGCTGTTTTAGAAAAACTAAATTCTTTAAAAAGTCCTTGTGAAAACTTCTGGCCGATTTAATCTCGTAAGCATATACTTCATTGCCAAACTCTTGGATAAGGTCTATTTCGCGCTGAGACTTGTCGCGGTAGAAGAACAGATTTGGCAATTTCCCGCGGTTGTAGCGGTGTTTCAAAAACTCTAAAACAACAGTATTTTCTAATAGTGCTCCTCGTAGTGGATGTAACGCGAGTTGTTTCTCATTGTCAATGCCCAACAGGAAACAAGCTAAGCCCGTGTCGCAGAAATATAATTTTGGAGTTTTTACTAATCGTTTTCCCACATTTCGATAAAAGGGAGGCAAACGAAAAATAATGTATGATGCTTCAAGAACACTAATCCAGTCAATTATAGTGTGTACAGAGACACCCACCTCGTTTGCCAATGCCGACGCATTAAGCTCAGTTGCAACTCTACCTGCGCATAAGCGAATAAAAATCTGAAACTTGATTAGATCCTTAACCTTTAGCAGTTGCCGAACATCTCTTTCAATGTATGTGTTGTAATACTGCCTGTTGAGGTCCTGAGTTGGGATTTTCTTAGCCCAAATTGCGGGGTACCCACCGTTAATAAGAAGTGTGTCGGTGCTATTGCTCGATAAATTTCCCAGCTCTTTTATTGATAGCGGCAGCAGGGTTAAAGTTGCCGATCGTCCTGCAAGCGATTGGGTAACCTTCTCCATTAAGGCAAAATTGCTACTACCCGTTAGTACAAGATGGCAGTTTGGGGTTTCGTCTACCACAACCTGAATAAATGAAAAGATATCGGGGAGTTGCTGGGCCTCATCAACTATAATACCATGGGCATATTGTGCTAAAAACGTTTTGGGCGACACGGCTATTTGCTCGCGAAGGGTAAGATCCTCGAGGTTGATGTAATGGTAATCTTTAAAAACATTTTTGCATAGGGTAGTTTTCCCCGATTGTCGTGGTCCAGTTACAACTAGCACAGGGTATAGCTGGGCTAAACGTTATCAGCTCACCCTCTATCTCCCTATATATATAATGAGTTTCCATTGGTTGGCGGATTTGAAGTTGTACTTCATATTTGTCCAAATATAGTTAAAATATCATTAAATGCTACAAGTTTAAGAGAAATGGTTCTGCAGCAATGTTACAACTCTATCTATTGGCTTCAACACAAAGGGAGGGGGAGCTTTAGCTTGTTATTCCCCAGACTTGGAATCGTTAAGGGACAACAGATGAGAATTCGCGGTAGTGGGGGAGAGGAAACGCAGGCGCAGCCTGTAAGAATAGAGCGACGGCGGCAGAGCCGACCGCCGAACCTCGTTTCAATCAGACAACCTCGGGCGAACGCAGGCGCAACCTGTCCCGCAAATAGCGGGAGCCTGCAAGAATAGCCCGACGGCGGCACAACTTGTCCCAGCCTGTCCCGATGCTTTTTGTCGGGAATGTACTATGTCGGGAGCCGACCGTCGAACTTCGTTTCAATATGGCAGCCTTGGGCGAACGGAGCTTCTCCCCGCCATCATCCCACAGGCTGCCTCAATATCTTGGCCTCGTGACTGGCGTAGGGTGGTGCGAATATTTAAACCCATCAGCATCTGCTGAAATGCCCTTGCGGCCTGCCAAAGCCTTTCATCCTGTTTGGCTGTGTTTAGCGGGATAACGTTTACATGGCAAACCAGCTGGTCAAGAAGCATGGCAATGGCCTGAGCATGCTCAGGGCTATCGTTCTCGTTGGGTAGCACAACGTACTCGAACGAGAGGCGTAGCGGCTTTTTTGGTTGATTTTTTTTAAGGAAATAAACAACTTCTAGAATTGGAAAATCGTGCTCAGCAGGCATCATCCTGGCTCGCTGGTTGGGGAACGGGCTGTGCAGGCTAATGGCAATATTGCATAATCGGGCAGTAACCAGCTGCTGTAGCTGGGGTATGATGCCCACGGTTGACAGGGTGATGTTGACCGCACCAAAACCATAACCCCATGGAGCGTTCAGTATTTCCAGCGCGCGCATAACCTCAATGGGATTGTCGAGCGGTTCGCCCATACCCATAATAACAATTCTGTTTACCTGCTGTTTTTGCGAGATACTCACAAGCTGCCCAAGGATATTAGCGGCGGTAAGGTTTTCGAGTAGTCCAAGCCTACCGGTGTAGCAAAATCCGCAGTCCATTCGGCAACCGCTTTGGGTCGAAATGCATAGGGTGTTTCGCTTTTCGCCTGGCATAAAAACCGTTTCAAAGGGGTTGCCTGCCATAGTTCTCAGCAGGTACTTGGTGGTTCCATCGGATGATACTTGCCACGATTCCGGTTCTGTAAACTGAATGGAGTAGGTGCTATCCAACTTCTTTCGCAAATCCATTGGTATGGACACCATATCGAAGACCGAGCGGCAACCTCGTCTATACATCCAAGTGCAAATATCTTTGGCCAGCGATGGGTTATGACCATAGCTCGTTACCATTCCCTCAATTTCAGTGATATTTAGCCCAAAAAGATTTTGCTTCTGCATGGCGCAAAATTACGATTTTTGTAAATTATGTATCTTCGTAAATAAAAAATGCAGAAGATTATCAGCATAAGCACTCAAGCAAGGGAGGGGCTATACGATATTACCAGCCAGGTGGCCGATGTGGTAGCTCAGTCGGGGGTGAAGGTTGGGCTGGTAAACGTTTACGTGCAGGGTGCCACGGCAGGCATAATGATACAGGAGAATTGGGACGAGTCGGTGCAAACCGATGTGGTTAGCCTGCTGCGCAAGCTTATACCCAGCGGAGTATGGCTGCACGACAGGCAGGATGGTAATGGCGATTCGCACCTAAAGGCTGGCCTTGTTGGCCCCCAGGAAACCATCCCAATTATTGATGGGAAGATGGGGCTATCGACTTGGCAAAATATCTTTCTATGCGAGTTTGATGGGCCACGTACCGAGCGGAGGGTAGCGGTGACAGTGCTTAGGCAGAGCTGATATTTTTTAGCATATTCGGTAATACAATTGATACAGAATCAGCAATGCTAAAAAAGTAATTCTACTTTTGTGCAAACAACATTTTAGCACAGTGGCACAGGTTGATATACTTCTTATTACTCCCCCGTTTATTCAATTAAGCACTCCCTATCCCGCAACGCCCAGCCTTAAAGGCTTTTTGCAGGAGAAGGGGTTTGCGGTGGCTCAGCTCGATTTAAGCATTGCATGCATACTGCAGATGTTTTCGAGTGATGGATTGCAGCACCTATTCAGTGTTGCTGAGGTTAAGGGGTGCTCGGCAAATTCCAAAAAGATTATTCGGGCGAAGGACGAGTATATTAGGAATATCGATTCGGTGATGGCATTCTTGCAGGGTAAGGATACTACTTTTGCCCATGCCATTGTAAACGGTGCATTGCCCAAGGCCAAGCGGTTTAATATTCAGCAAAATCTGAATAAGCATTTTGGATGGGACGGAGTTCAGGATAAGGCAAAGTTTCTCGCCACGCTATTTATTGAGGATTTAGGCGATTTTATTACCGAGTGTATCGATAATCGATTTGGGTTTAGTAGGTATGCCGAGCAGATAGGGCTTTATGCATCAGATTATAATGTGATTGAGCGTGAGGTGCAGGTGGACTCGCCCATCACAACGATTATGCTCAATCTGCTCGATAAAAGCGTTCAGGAGCATAAGCCTAGGGTGGTTGGTTTTACCATTCCTTTCCCTGGGAATTTGGTTATGGCGCTCAAATCGGCTCAGTTTATCAAGCTGAACTACCCTAGCATTAAGGTAGTTATTGGCGGTGGATTTGTAAATACCGAGCTGCGCAGTTTAAACGAGCCACGTCTTTTCAAGCTGGTCGATTATGTTTGTTTAGACGATGGGGAGCTACCGTTGCTAAAAATCTTGGGTAGTGTAAAGGATGGCGACAATGAGTTTGCCCGAACATATATCCTTGAGGACGGAGAGGTTAAGTATATCAACAATGCAACCGAACTCGACTTTGACCACTCAAGCATTGGAGCGCCCCTGTACGATGGGCTACCCCTGAACGATTACATTTCGGTTACCGAAACCACCAACCCCATGCACAACCTTTGGAGCAATGGGCGCTGGAATAAGATGTTCTTGGCCCATGGATGCTACTGGCATAAGTGCGCCTTTTGCGATACCTCGCTCGATTATATCAATAGATATAGCCCAGCCAGCGCTCAGGTGCTATGCGATAGAATTGAGGCCATTGTTGCACAAACCAACCAGCGTGGGTTTCATTTTGTTGATGAGGCTGCATCGCCGGCGGTGCTCAGGAAGCTGGCCGAGGAAATTCTTGCCCGACAAATTAGCATAACGTGGTGGACCAATATTCGATTCGAGAAGGCCTTTACACCAGAGCTGTGCAGGTTGCTGGCCAGGTCGGGGTGCATTGCTGTTTCGGGTGGTATTGAGGTGGCATCGGATAGGCTACTGCAGAAAATGGAGAAGGGAGTAACCATTGAGCAGCTGGTTAAATCGACCCTGGCGTTTAAAAAGGTGGGTATCATGATTCACGCCTACCTAATGTATGGATTCCCAACCCAAACCAGCAAGGAAACCATTGATGCACTGGAGATTGTTCGTCAGCTATTTGCAAATAGGTTGATTCAAAGCGCATTTTGGCACAGGTTCACCATGACGGTTCATAGCCCCATTGGGCTAAACCCCGAGAAGTACGGTGTTAAAGCAGTGCCATTACAGCCAAACTCGTTTGCGCAAAACGCCTGCGAGCATATCGATACGGTGGGTTGCAATCCTAACCATTACAGCGATGGGCTGGTGACAGCGCTGTATAACTTTATGCACAGCAATGGCCTGGATTTTAACTTGCAAAGATGGTTCGATTTTAAAATCCCCAAAACAACCATTGCCCCAAACTACATTGCGAGTTTAATGAGGAGGTAAACAATATTTTATGCGGTGCTATTTGAAATATTTAACCTATATTTGTAACAAGTATCACGGTCGGTATATTTCATAGCTTGAAGCATATGACCAAAAAATGGGAGCGGCAGCTCCCATTTTGCATTTGTGCTTACTGAATGCCAAACATCCACTTTAGGGCTTCGGGGAATTCGCGGCCCCAGTAGTACTCGTTGTGGCGGCCATCGGGGGCAATGCTTTTAAATATCTCATTCTCCGAAAAACCTACTTCCTGCAGTAGCTTTTCGGCCCTCTCGATATTGGGAATTAGGCTCTCGCTCTCCTTCTCGCCGCCGTATAGGTATATCTTCTGGAATTGACGCTTGCGGAACTTCTCAATCTGGGTAAAGGCCTCCTCGCTCCACCAGAGCGATGGTGAAAAAACACCTGCTTTGCCAAACACCTTGGGATACTCCAGTGCTGTGTAAAGTGCCATAAGCCCCCCCAGCGAGCTGCCCATAATTATTGTGTTATTCCTGTCGGGCAGGGTGCGGTAGTACTTATCAATATAGGGTTTGAGGTCGCGCACAATGAATTGGGCAAATTTGGCTCCATCACCGCCCAGCTTGTCGTTGTTGGGCCACGGGGTGTACTCGTTTAGCCTTTCATCCTCGCCATGGTAAATGGCCACCACAATGCAGCCAAGCCCTCGGCGTTCAAACAGGCTATCCATTACCTCATCAACCCGCCACTCGCCCGCAAAAGCGGTGGAAGCATCGAACAGGTTTTGCCCATCGAACATGTATATCACCGGAAAGCCTTGGCTCGATGAGTAGTTGGGAGGGAAGTAAACCCGCACTGTACGCCTGCGGTTGAGCTGTGGAATTTCGATGCTGGTGGGCGTAAAGAACACGCTTTTTGATGCGGTGGATACCAGCTGCCGTGGGTTCATCCTATCGCGCCAGTTTTTAATATCCAGAACAATTGTATTGCCCAATGATTCGACATAAAGCCTGCTGGCAATATCCCTACCCGCCGAGTCAACCTCTACCGAGGTCCAGTCGCCACGACAAATCTTATACTCAAAGGTATCGGGTACTGCCTCAAGGGTAAGCGATAGCCGCCCCAGGTTGTCCTTTGTAAACTCGTAGTCGGAGTGGTTGGGTTGCCACTTATTGAGCATGCCGGCTAGGTAAAACTTTGAGTCGCGGGGGGTATTCTCGGGAATCGATTTTAGGATAAAGGTTACCTGTGCAAACAGGGTTGCCGAAAGGCTAACGAGAATAATGAATGCAAGTATCTTTTTCATGGCGCTGCATTTTGCTGTAAAGTTATGATTTTGATTTTATATTCATAAAAGATACCACGAATGCCATGGAGGAATTGCTGCCAACTGAAGTTTGACGGAGTAAATGTAGACAAAGGATAGCTATGAAGATGCTATATAAACATCAGCAAGCTAACAGCCATTACGGCCATACCACCTATTAGTCCGTAGATTGATAGGTGGTGCTCGCCGTACTCGCGGGCAGCGGGTAGCAGCTCATCTATCGATATAAAAACCATTATGCCGGCTACCCCAGCAAAAAGGATCCCGAAGGTTAGCTCGGTGAGGAAAGGCATAAGAATCAGGTACCCAACCAGCGCGCCAACAGGCTCGGCCAAACCCGATAGGAACGACAGGGTAAACGCTTTCCTCTTATTGCCCGTTGCATAAACTATGGGAACCGATACGGCAATTCCCTCGGGGATATTGTGAATGGCAATGGCCACTGCAATGGCAATACCCAAGCTGGAATCGGTTAAGGCAGCGGTAAAGGTTGCCAGGCCCTCAGGGAAGTTGTGTATGGCAATGGCAAGCGCTGTGAACATGCCCATCCGCATTAATTTTTTATCCTTTTGAGGTTTTTTGTCGGCCTCCTCAACAAGCTTTATCTCGTGGGGGTTTTCAGCTGATGGTATCAGCTTGTCGATTATGGCAATAAGCGCAATACCAGCAAAAAATGACCCTACAGTTATCCATGACCCAGAGGTGTACCCTGCCGCTTCGACAAGCGACTCGCGAGCCTTGGTGAGAATTTCCATAAACGAAACGTAAATCATTACACCCGCCGAAAAGCCCAGCGCAACCGATAGAAACTTGGTGTTTGTGTGCTTGGTGAAGAACGCAATGGCACTTCCAATCCCTGTTGATAGGCCGGCAAATAGGGTCAATCCAAATGCAATAAGTATATCGTTTAGCTCGTATTCCATTTTGTTTCGATTTTTTTTTAATTATTCTAGGCCCAATTTGCTGGGCTAAGCACATCGAAAGATACTGTTTTCAAACAACACAAAGTTGGGAAATATGTTTTGCATTTTTGATATGAACAACAATTTTTGATAGATGCTACCCAAGCTGCCCGGCAATATAACCCGTTGTCCAAGCTGCCTGTAGGTTAAGCCCTCCCGTAATGGCATCAACATCAAGCACCTCGCCTGCAAAGTAGAAATTTTTGCACACCTTGCTCTGCATGGTATTCAGGTCAACGCTTTCGAGGCTAACCCCACCACAGGTTACGAACTCCTTTTTGTGGATGGCCTTTCCTTTAACTTGGTAAATATCGTTGGTAAGCGTTTCTACTAGCTTATTGATTGCCCTTTTGCCAAGTTCTTCCCACTTTTTATTGAGGGGCAACTCGGCTTTGGCAAGCAGATATTCCCATAGCCGTTCTGGTAGGTTGTATAGCCTTGCATTGGCAAGCTGCTTTTTAGGGTTACTCTTCGATTGTTCAAAAAGTTCGGTGGCAACTAGCTCGTTGTTCGGTTGGCTTATCCAGTTTACCTGTAAGTTGAAGTTGTAGCTCATTTCGCTCACCTTCCGTGCAGCAAACGACGATAGCATAAGGATTGCTGGCCCGCTCATACCCCAATGGGTGATTAGAAGGGCTCCCTCGCTTTTAATCTTTGTTCCCTGAATGCCAAGGATTACATTATCAACCACAATTCCCATAAGTTGCGTTACGTGCTGATTGGGGATGTTAAAGGAGAAAAGCGATGGAACGGGATTGGAGATCTTATGGCCAAGCCCCTCGAGCCAATGTAAACCCGCTCGTTTTGGCGAACCACTGGTGGTAGCAATTACTTTGTTGAAAGTATATGATTCATCGCTATTGGAGATACCAATCTCAAGTTTATCGTTTTCAATAGTGATACTATTTACGGGTTTTCCTGTGATAATAACCACGCCAAGCCTTTTTGCTTGGCTAGTAAGGCAATCGATAATGGTTTGCGAGTTTTGCGACTGGGGAAAAACACAGCCATCGGATTGGGTTACCAGCTTTACGCCCCGCGATTCGAACCAGCTAATGGTATCCTTATTGCTAAATATGTGAAACGCTTTCTTCAGGCAACGACCTCCTCGTGGGTATGCCTTTACCAACTCCGAAATGCTATTGCAGCCGTTGGTAACATTGCACCTCCCGCCGCCTGAGATTTTAACCTTGGCCAGCACTTTTTTTGATTTTTCGAGGATGGTTACCCTAGCGCTCGGATAATTCTCCTTTACCGATATAGCTGCAAAGAATCCTGCTGCACCCCACCTATAATTCCAACATCCATTTATTACAAATTTGCTAGCAATGATCGTAATTCTTCTTCAAATGAAACACCTTGTACCCTAGCTTCCACAGCGGCAATTTTTTGTCGAATCTTCTCCACAAAGAGTCTATACTCCTTAGTGTTGGGGTTGAATGGCCGATGGCGGCAGGCTTGAACAATGCTTTCAATTTCTTTGATGATTCTATCATCCTCGGGGGAGATAAATGCACCACGAAACTTCTCCCATATATACTCAATGGCCTTGGGGGAGGGATGTAGCATATCATCGGCATAGAAACGGTAGTCGCGCAGGTCGTCCATCATAATCTCATACGATGGGAAGTAGAACACACTCTCTGGGAATTGCTGAACCAATTGATCTATGGCCAGCAGTAAGGTCGATTTGCTAAGCTGGTTACCATGGGCTCCATCCTTCCAGTGCCTTACCGGGCTAACGGTGAATAGCACTTTTAAGCTAGGCTTTGATGTCATTAGCCTTTTAAGCAGAGCGCTCCACTCCTCCACAATCTGGTCAACGGTTAGTAATTGGCGTGTAAATTCGTTGGCGGGTATTTTATGGCAGTTGGCAACGGGTTGCCCAGTTTTGTTATACCTAAATATTCGGGCTGTTCCAAACGTTATAATGAGCTGCGTTGTCTTTTCCCAAAAGTTGTTGGCTGCCTCAAACTTATTGTTGATATTGTTGAGGCACTCGGTTTTGCTTGCCCTAGAGAAGCTGGTATGGTGATGTAGGCTTAACCATAGGCTGTTATGATTCAATAGATCTTCGTTGCTGTATACTTTGCCCTCCACAATCCGATTGAGCACCAGAGATACCGAAGCCGGGTTGTACAACACGCCGAATGGATTTACGAGCGCAGGGAATTTTCGATCCACCAGCATACTGCCAATATTATCGGTAAAGCACGAGCCTAACATTAGAATCGGTGTGTCGTAAGCAATTCTAATGGGAAATGACTTTACTTCAACTGTTGTTCTAAACGGATTGCTCATTAATATAAAATTTACAAATGCTTAATCGAATATGCATAATATCATACATAATGCTTTTTTACATCGATTTTTATCCACTTACTGCTAATAAGAAGGTAGATAATCAGAAGAATATCTATAGCCAGAAGGGTTCCAAACAGCCATTTAAGCACAGGTTGCTCAAGGTTCTTTGCTAGTATAAATAGAATAACAATAAATGAAGGCAGGATTATGGCCATTTTGCTGAATAATGTGTTCGGGATGAATTCGATAACATCGCCTTCTGAGACTTCTAGGTCTGTTTTTTTACTACTTGCCCAGTCAATTTTGGCTTTAATCGATACAGATTGGCTGTTGACCTCTATCTCTTGCGACTGGTTTTCTTGTAAAGTAGCAACCTGTTGGCCATTCACATAGATTTTACATTTGCTTCCTTCGTAATATTTACTTTTCGGTCTTTTTAGAGTAACTTTCATAGGCGGGTGTTTATGTTACTTTAAATCATCCAGATTTCCAGTAAGCCACTGTTTAATCACATTAAATACTTCGCTCTTTATGTGTTCGTTGTGCAGCTCATGGTACATATCCTTAAAGGGAATAAAGCTGCAAGTGCTACAGCTTTTCAGCAGCTCTTTTGATGCGCTGTAGGAAGTTACAGGGTCGGCATCGCCATGCAGTAGCAGGAATGGCTTCCGTAGCTTCGCAATGTTTTGTACAGCATATTTGCCAGCGTTGGAAATACAGGTGAGCAGTCGGGGTGTAATCTTCCCGTGGTTAAGCGGATCGGTTTTGTAACGCTCCACCACCTCCTTTACATGGCAAATGCCATCGGCATTTAGCGGGGCAGTAATTTGTAGCCCTGGCGCTATTCGGTTAAGTATTCGTACCAGTGCCCCCATAAATTTTGATGGTTCGTTGGCCAGCTCAATCCATGGCGAGGTAGCTATTAGAAGGTCTATGGGATTGTTTTCTCTTAGGGCAAAGTTAATGGCGATATTTCCCCCCATGCTGTGGCCATACAGCACAATAGGCATGCCAGGGAATAGCTGGGTGGCCTTATCTATGGCGAGCTTTATCTCCTCCATGAACACATCGTAACTTGGAATATGCCCTCGTTTCCCTTCCGATTGCCCGTGCCCGTAGTGGTCCCAGGTAATAAAGGCATATTCCTCTGAAACAAACCGCTCTGCCCATTCCTTATATCTTAGCGAATGTTCGCCCCACCCGTGGGTAAGGCAAATAACTGCCCGTGGCGTAACCGTTGGGTTTACGTACCAAGCAAAAAGGTTTTCACCCGTTTTTAGCGTGAGCGATATCTCTTTTGGTTCCATTTAGTAATATTGTTAAGGGTTTATTCGAATTGTATTATTGATTCGGTATGCTTTTGCAATTTAACATAAATTGTTCATACCCAGCTCTGCTCACAGGAGTTTCGCCAAAAATGCTGCGGAAATCATCGGGCGATAGGTTCCTTATGCTGTTCTGGTTAAGCCCAAGAATTTCCGTTTTAGGCTGTAAGCCTTGGCTCCTTGTTATTTCCAACTTGCCATTCCAAGGGCAAACCTCCTGACATATATCGCAGCCAAAGCACCATCCGTTCAGCTTTTTGGCCTCATCTTCGGTAAGTGATGTTTTTTTCTCGATGGTTAGGTACGAGATGCAGCGGCGGGCATCAACCACTCCGGGTTCTACTATTGCCCCTGTGGGGCAGGCGTCGATACAGCGGGTGCAGGCTCCACAGCGGTTGGTAACGGTGCTGTATGAGGGCTCAATCTCCACATCAACAATTAGCTCACCAATAAATGTATACGTACCTAGCTTTGGATGGATAAGCAATCCATTCTTTCCAATCCAACCCAACCCTGCCTTTTGAGCCCAAGCCCGCTCGAGTACGGGGGCCGAGTCGACAAAGGCGCGGCCATTTATAACGCCAAACTCCTCGCGCAGCAGGTCAAGCATATGCCAAAGCATTTGCTTTAGCACCGTATGGTAATCAACGCTGAGGGCATATCGTGATATTTTGGGCGATTGGGTTGCAATGGTTGGGTTGCCAGGGTAGTAGCTTAGCAGAACAGAGATAACGGATTTTGCCCCTGGCACCAGCAGGGTGGGGTCGATGCGTTTTTTCAAATTCCGTTCCATATAGCCCATATCGGCGTGCATGCCCCTGTGTAGCCAGTTGAGCAGATGATTTCTTTCGCTGTGGAGGGCTTTAGCATCGCAAACTCCACATGCATCGAAACCTAACTTGCTACTTACCGTATGAATAACGTTTAAAGGAATCATTTTGCCTTTAAGGTATGATTACCAATTATTAAAAAGTCAAGTTTAGATAAAATTCTCAACCAAACCAAGAATAATTATTTAGATAATTTGGCTATGTTTGTACTACATAATTTTGTAATTCACTGTCATACAAAATGAAAAATATTTTACTAATAGCCATTGTTGTTACCTTTGGCATTGCTAGCCTTAATGCTCAGGAGGTAGATAAGGTGACACGTTATCAGCAAAAATTCGACGAGGCGGTGGAAAGGGTGCGTAAGGTAGAGGATGCGATATCCGAAAGCCAAGCCATGATTAGCGAGGGGGAAAACCTAAAGAAATCATCTAAAAGCGAGAAGAAATCATTTGCAAAGCAGGAGAAACAGCTTACCAAAACCTACAACAAGAACAAGAAAAGTATCGAGAAGAGGCTAAAATCAAAGGATAGGGAGGAGCGAGCCGATGCCAAGGTTGAGCTAAAGCAGCTTGCCACGGAGTATAAAGCAGAGCTTAAGGCAGTAAAATTGAGCATAAAAGAGAGCGAAAAGAACTACAATAGGGCTGACAAGCAGATAGCTAAAGGGAAAACCAATCTGAAGAAGAATAAGCAGAAACTTAAGGATGTGAAGAGCAAGCAAAAGATTGCTCAATACCGACTCGAAGATGCTATGGATAAAGACTAATTACCGTATCTGTATATAAGGGTTATAAAAAAACGGAAGGCACAAATGGCCTTCCGTTTTTATTATTGCAGCTTCGTGTTACAGCACAATATTCACAATCTTATTGGGCACCACAATTATTTTCTTGGGCGACTTGCCGTCGAGGTAGCGTGTGGTTTGCTCGTTGCTCATAACCATCTTTTCAACCTCAACTTTTGGCATATTTAGCGGAATATCGAGGGTAAACCTGGTTTTACCGTTGAACGATATGGGGCAGGTGAACGAGCTCTCAACCAAGAACTCCTGTTTAAACTCGGGCCATTGGGCATCGCACACGCTTTGCTTTTGCCCCAGAACACGCCAAAGCTCCTCGGCAATATGCGGTGCGTAGGGCGCAATTAGTACGGTTAGTGGCTCAAGCACCTCGCGCTTGTTGCACTTAAGGTCGGTGAGCTCGTTAACACAAATCATAAACGCCGAAACGCCCGTGTTGAAGCTGAACTTCTCGATATCGTCCGTTATCTTTTTGATGGTCTTATGAATGACCTTTAGCTCGTCCTTGGTGGCCGGCTCATTGCTAATGCACACCTCGTTATTGCCATCGTGGAACAAGCGCCAAAGGCGACGGAGAAACTTGTGCACGCCATCAATACCATTGGTATCCCATGGTTTCGACTGCTCAAGGGGGCCAAGGAACATCTCGTAAATACGAAGCGTGTCGGCGCCGTACCTCTCCACAATATCATCAGGGTTTACCACGTTGTACATGCTCTTGCTCAT
This sequence comes from Tenuifilaceae bacterium, assembly GCA_034006965.1. Classification (GTDB taxonomy): domain Bacteria; phylum Bacteroidota; class Bacteroidia; order Bacteroidales; family Tenuifilaceae; genus Perlabentimonas. The sequence continues at coordinate 3,774 of JAVERU010000012.1, read as the reverse complement.
CTTCTCAACCGCCCAGCCACAGATGTACTTTCCGTTCTCGAGGATAAACTCGGCATCGGCAAACTCGGGGCGCCAAGCACGGAACTTGTCGGTATCCAGCACGTCGTTCACCACGATATTCACATCAACGTGAATCTCGGTAAAATCGTAGTCATTACGTAGATTATATGATACAAATTGGTTGGTGCCCTTAACCCGGTACACGAAGTTGGAGCGTCCTTGAATCATCCCCTGGTTTATCAGCTTCTTGAAGGGCTCGTTTTTACAAACGTAACCAAGGTCGAACAGAAACTTGTTCCAGAAACGCGAGTAAACCAAGTGTCCCGTGGCATGCTCGGTTCCACCAATGTACAGATCAACATTCTCCCAGTACTCGTTGGCCTCTTTTGACACAAGCTCCTTGTCGTTCTTGGGATCCATATATCGCAGGTAGTAGGCCGATGAGCCTGCAAAGCCCGGCATGGTGCTTAGCTCGTAGGGGTAACCCTCGGCTGTGTGCCAGGTCTTGGCACGGCCAAGTGGTGGCTCGCCCTGCTCGGTGGGCAGGTAGGCATCCACCTCGGGAAGTTCAAGGGGGAGCTTGTCCTCATCGATGGCGTAGGGTAAACCATCCTTATAGTAAACAGGGAAAGGCTCGCCCCAGTAGCGCTGACGGCTAAAGATGGCGTCGCGCAGGCGGAAGTTCACCTTGCAGCGACCCAGCCCCTGCTTCTCGATATTCTCGTTAATGGTGCGGATGGCCTCCTTCACCTCAAGGCCGTTGAGCATTCCGCTGTTTATAACAATTCCCTCCTTGGCGTCGTATGATTCGGTCCAGGTGGCAGGATCCGATGGCGTTTCGCCGGGTTGGCTAACGGTTTGCACTATGGGTAGGCCAAAGGTTTTGGCAAACACAAAGTCGCGGCTATCGTGCGCCGGAACGGCCATGATGGCACCCGTGCCATAGCCAGCCAGCACGTACTCACTTATCCAAATGGGAATTCTTTGCTCGGTGAATGGGTTTATGGCGTAGCTGCCGGTGAACTGACCCGTAACCTTTTTGGCCTCGGCCTGACGCTCGCGTTCGGTTTTGCGCTTGGCCATGGTGATGTACTCGTCCACAGCCTGCTTATACTCAGGGGTGGTTAGCTGGTCAACCAGCTCGCTTTCGGGTGCAAGCACCATGAAGGTTGCGCCGTAAATGGTATCGGGGCGGGTGGTGAACACCAGAATGCCACTGTCGCTACCATCAATTGTAAAGGTAACCTCAGCACCCTCGGAGCGGCCAATCCAGTTACGCTGAATCTCCTTTAGCGAGTCGGTCCAGTCGAGGGTTTCCAAATCGTTTAGCAAACGCTCGGCGTATGCCGAAATGCGAAGGCACCACTGCTTCATCTTGCGCTGCTCCACGGGATGACCACCACGAACCGAGAAGCCCTCCTTCACCTCATCGTTGGCCAGAACGGTACCCAGCGCAGGGCACCAGTTCACCATGGTGTCGGCAAGGTATGCCAGGCGGTAGGCAAGCAGCGTTTCCTGCTGCTGCTTTTCGTCCATAGCGATCCACTGCTCGGCGGTGAATGTTTCTATCTCGCTGCAAGCAGCATCAATTTTTGTGTTACCGTTTTTTGTAAATTCGGCTACTAGCTGCTCAATGGGCTCTGCTTTTTGTGTAGCGTTATTGTAGTAATGTTTAAACATTTTTACAAATGCCCACTGGGTCCAGTGGTAGTAATCGGGGTCGCATGTGCGTACCTCGCGATCCCAGTCGTAGCTAAAGCCAATCTTATCGAGCTGCTCTCTGTATCTTTTGATATTGATATCGGTGGTTAGCGCCGGGTGCTGCCCGGTTTGTATGGCGTACTGCTCGGCGGGTAGGCCAAAGGCATCGTAGCCCATGGGGTGCAGCACGTTGTATCCCTGCAGGCGCTTGTAGCGCGAGTAGATATCGGAAGCAATGTAGCCCAGCGGATGGCCCACGTGAAGCCCCGCCCCCGATGGGTAGGGGAACATGTCGAGCACGTAGAACTTGGGTTTGGCCTTATCAATATCAACCTTGTAGGTTTTGTTTTCCTTCCAGTATTGCTGCCATTTACCTTCTATTGCAGAGAAATTATAATCCATAAAGCGTTGGTGTTGTATAGTTTAAAATGAACGGGCAAAGATATAAAAAGATTAGAGATTTAAGGCAGGTTGACATGATGAGCCCTACCCTTGTGGACGCAATTTTTTAGATGTTTTTACCCTTATTATAGCAATTCATTTATCTTTATGGTTTAAAATGTAGTTGAAATTGATTTGACAGATTTTACCACATTTATCCACAAAATTTGCAGCAGTACCTGAAAAACAATAAAATTATGAGTAACATTTTTATAAAATGTATATTCCCGTACAACTATTATCTTGCTAGAAATGTTAAGATTACAAAAAGCAATGGTGATGTATATGCAATTGGTCATCGACAAACACTTTGCCTCGAAACCAATCACGAAGATTGGTTGGACTTTAAGCTAGATTATCATAAGCAAAGATTAATTATGAATGATTTCTCGAACGCGGATGATTTGTTTGTAACAGTAACATTAAAGTGTAGGAAAACATTCCCCTATAGATACACCGATGTAATGTTTAAAAATTCAATGGAAGCAAAAATTGTGAGTAACGAAGATTTTCAGAATTTTGAACATACTTTCAATCATCATAGACCAATAAATAAGAAATATAATATGGCAGACCACATAGCTATAGCTATGGCCACGCTTATATCATTGGGTTATGTTATTCTCTCAATAACAAATGAAAATATTAATGAGCGAAACTTCCTCTTCTTAATAGGTATTTCAGGAGTTATATCTTCATCAAGATTAATACTTTACAGAACGAAGATTTCAGCGAATCATTATTATTTTGTTATTCAAACTTTACCTGTTGTAAGTTTGGTTTTACTTATTCTCATCAACTTTCCAATGAGAGTTAAAGTAATATTTACCACCTTTTCACTGATTCAATATCTAATAACTGCCCATAGCAAGGGGCGTAGTTAACCTCGCTGTGCCTCGTAATCGGATGTTCTTTGGTCGATGACGAGGTCACTCCTATCGTTGAGACAAGACACGGTGTGGGGTGATACTGGAACATCGGATCGGTTTCGCCCGCTCGGGTTCTACCTGCCGTTAGATTTGCACAATCAATTTATTTGACTTTTTGTAACTAATCAGTGTCGAAATTTAATAAAAAACCATTTCTCATAGAATTTGTCTCAGGAATTGTTAATAACTTTTTGGGCTGATGGTTTTTAAGTCCCTGCAGCGTACGATTTTTGTATGCCGGGGGAACTGTGTTTTCTAATACTCAACGCTTAGGGAGTTGTTTTCTGAAAAACACACGTTATCAACAATTTTGGGGTTTGTGGCTTGATAACTATAGGCCTAAACATTGCGATTTTGGCTACATAAGGTGTTACTTTTGTGCTATAAATAATTCAGCACGTGGATAAAGACATCTTAATATTAGAACTAATAGCCAGCGTTGATTTGCTCACAAAGCGAGTAGAGCAGCTGGAGCATTTTGAAGCAGAAAACGCTGATTTACAACGTCGCCTGTCAAAGTACGAGCATCCCAAAAATAGTAACAACAGCTCCATGCCTCCTTCCAAAGACGAAAACCGCCCCCAAAGAAAAAGCTTGCGCGAAAAAAGCGGGTTGGCACCAGGGGGACAAAAAGGAAGGAAAGGAAATACATTAAAGATGGTTGAAACACCCGATATAATAAAAGAGCATGGTCCTTCCTACT
>JAVERU010000147.1:0-7511 GCA_034006965.1 Tenuifilaceae bacterium | reverse complement strand
TTCGATGGCCCGCTCTATGTGCTCACCGTAGTTTAGGTGAACATGCCTTAGGGTTTTATCCTTGTCGGTGTATACATTTATCACCGTATCGAACAACTCCTTAATTCCCTTGCCCCTTGAGCTAATAGTGGGAACCATCGGGATACCTATCATCTTACTAAGATCCTTGTGGTTGAACTTGTCGCCACGGGTTTCCAGCTCGTCGTACATATTTAGGGCCAGCACCACCTTAATATCCATATCGATGAGCTGAGTGGTGAGGTACAAGTTCCGCTCAAGATTTGATGCATCAACCACATTGATTACCACATCGGGCTTTTGCTCATGGATGAACCTCCGAACGTAAAGTTCCTCGGGGGTGTATGCGCTTAGCGAGTAGGTTCCAGGCAGGTCGGTAATGTAAAAAGTATACCCTTTGTGCTTAAAGTGAGCAAGTTTGGAATCGACAGTAACCCCGCTGTAGTTTCCCACATGCTCGCGGGCCCCGGATGCATAGTTGAATAGGGTTGTTTTACCTGAATTAGGATTGCCCACTAGGGCAATATTTACAATCTTGCTAACCTCTTTCGCTCCCGTTTCAGCTATCTCGATCTCGTTGTGGTTATCGAGCGTACCACTGTAATTGCTATTAATCAGATTTTTAGCTTCTTCGGGAGTAACTACTTCTATCAGGTTTGCCTCACTACGACGGAGCGAAACCTCATAACCAAGTATTGAGTACTCAATAGGGTCCTTAAGCGGAGCATTTTTTATCACGGTAACTTTCTTGCCCTTGATAAACCCCATCTCTATGATCCGCTTGCGGAATGCACCGCGCCCTCTTACCTTTGATATAATTCCATACTCGCCGTTCTGCAGTTCGCTTAGAAGCATTTTTATTAACTTTATAAAGACTCAATATAAATAATCTGCAAACTTAGCATCTTTTAATTAATTTTGGGTATCCCTAATAGTTGGTATTTTGCTAAACTATTGCAGCTATATTAGGTCAAACTATAGCTTTTTGATAAGAACGTTTTTAACATCACCAATAAATAATTGTAGCAAAGGAGGGTACATTGAAAGAAGACGATAACATACTGGCCAGAATACGAGAGATATTGGGTTCGTCATCAACCAATTTCAGCATTCTTGAGCATCAGGTGGACATAAAATTGCAGATGGAGTACTTTGAGTACTCAAAATCAAGAAAGGATACTAGGGCACCCGAGCATATACTTAGCGATGAGGCTAAGCTCTACGATAACGATATTAGCCTTGAAGATAAAAAGACATTGCTTGTACGCTTAGCCTCAGTTGAAAAGCCAGAGGCCTACAGGATTCTTGAGCGATTCATGGCTGATGCTCCTGTTGAGTTGAGGGATTGGGCCATAATGGCCACCCAGGAAAGCCGTATGCTGCTCGAAACACATCTGCTCGATGAGCAGCAGGTTTATATTTCTACAGGCTTGGGAGGTAAGGATGGTAAGCTTAGGTACTTTATAGTAGCTTTTTCCGAAGATGAAATGCCCTTTACACCCTCGCAACGTAAGCTTATCGAAAGCGAGTTTAGCTACAGCCTTAGGCTAAACGAATCTGAAGTAGAAAAGCTAGAGTTTTATGATACATACTTCACCCTAGTAGTCTTGGTACCTTTATCGGTAAAGGTTCGGTTACCTTTCCAAATGGCTATTGATGAGTGTAACTCCCTGGGAAGGTTTATAAAGGATGCGTTTATAATTACGAACGTGAAGGAGCTTGATGAGTTCGAAATCGATGAAATTGTTCGTAATCCCCCTTCAATGGAAAATGATCAATGAAAAAACCAGCACAAAGGTGCTGGTTTTCTGTTCTGTATCAATTAGCTTAATTGTTGTCTAGGTCGTCGAAGCTGATGTTCGATAGCTCATTCTGCAGAACCTCCACTTGCTCCTCCTCGTTTTGCTTGGGCGCTTGGTACTCTTTAGCTTCACCATTATTGGTTTTTATGTAATCTACAACCTCATTTAAACCCTCGGCAAACTTCTCAAAATCCTCCTTGTACAGAAAGATTTTGTGCTTTTCGAAAAAAAACTTGCCATCCTGTCCAAACCTCTTTTTGCTTTCGGTAATCGTTAGGTAGTAATCATTCTGACGGGTAGCCTTTACATCAAAAAAGTAGGTTCTTTTACCCGCTCTAATAACCTTAGAGAAAATATCATCTCGCTCGTTCCTATCAAGCCCATCCTGATTATTTAGCTCATCCATCATATCTATGCTTTTTAATGATTTAATACTTAATATTTACCGCTCAAAAATAAAAAAATATTTTTAGAACCGTTATGATTATGGATATTTTTAAAAAAATGTTAATATTTTCTGAACATTTTATCACCATATAGTATGATCTATCAATCCGGCTATAGGTAATGGCCTAAATTACAGAAGGATATCGGTACAGGCAGCTACCAAAGCTATGTAATTGTTGTTTGCAAAATATTTTAACCTTCAACCTGCTCAATAGTATTCATTTTCGGTAAATCCTTTCTGATTCTAAATTTTTGGGCGTATCTTTGCACCTCAAATGGACACAATATTTACTTACGTTCCTAGATGATAAGCAGAAGATTACTTAGGATAAAGGCATTACATATTCTTTTTGCCTTTTTTAGGGGAGAAAATGATTCGTTGGCTAAGGCCGAGAAGGAACTTTTTCATAGCATAAACAAAGGGTATGATTTATACAACTACTTGTTTTTGCTGCTACTCGAGATTAAAAATTTTGCCCAAAAACGAATTGAAACGGCCAAGCAAAAGCTAATGCCCACCCATGAAGACCTTAATCCTAACATGCGCTTTGTTGAAAACCCCTATTTTACGCTTATTAGTGAAAACGAATCAATTCATAATTACCTAACATATAATAAGCTAAGTTGGGTTAACTACCCCGAGCTAATAAAGAAGCTTTTTCAAAAGATATCAGCATCGGACTACTACCAGAAGTACATGGAGCTACCCTCCCCCGATTTTGCAGCCCATCGTCAGGTGCTGGTAAACATCCTATCCAAAGAGCTCATTGATTTTGACGATTTTGTTCAGTGCCTCGAGGAGCAGAGCATTTATTGGAACGACGACCTCGACTTTATGATTGGAATGGTGGTGAAAACCCTTAAGAAGTTCGAACCCGGACAGGATTCTTCAACCCCGATTTTCCCTATGTTTAAGAATGATGATGATGTAGATTTTGCCAAGCGTTTACTTCGCAAGGCGGTAATGAACCATGACAAGAATACGCAGGTTATCGATCAGTACACCAAGAATTGGGATGTGGAGCGCATTGCCAGCATGGATATTCTGATTATGGAAATGGCCCTTACTGAGATTACCGACTTTCCATCGATTCCAGTAAAGGTTAGCTTCAATGAGTACATTGAAATAAGCAAGTATTATAGTACCGATCAGAGCAGTACTTTTATTAATGGAGTGCTCGATAAAATTATTGCAGCTTATAGGGCAGAGGGGAAAATTAATAAGCAGGGACGTGGTTTGGTTGGCGAGGAAGATAGTTAGCAACCACATATACAGATATACTAAATGCGAAAGCACAGAACAACATATTTTCACCTAGCTGCCATTACCCTCTTGGTTAGCGTGCTTTCTCTTTCTTGCGAATCAAAAGGTGGGGGAAAATCCATTGATAATGATCTGCCTGAATATGTTGATGATGGGCGCGAAGAGCATGCTAATATCGAGTTCGAGTCCGATTTTGTTGATTTGGGAACCATTCGGCATGGAGAGGTAATAACCTACACCTTCAAATTTTCTAACACGGGGAATATCCCTCTACTCATTAAGGATATAATAGCAGGGTGTGGTTGTACTAAAACCAAGCTAAGCAAAGAGATTTTAAAACCCAGCGAGAAGGCAATGCTGGAGGTGGTATTCGATAGCAAAGGGTGGTATGGTACACAATTCAAATCGGTTACTTTGGTTTCTAACGCCATAACGCCAAAGAGATCTGTTACGCTAAAAGTTAATGTAGTTAAATAATTTTTCAATTTGAGTAATCTTTTAAAATCACAGCTATGACAAACACACTATTTGTAATTCTTCAGGCAGGTGAGGGCAGCCCTTACATGTCATTCATTATGCTAGCCCTAATCATTGTAGTTTTCTACATGTTTATGATTCGTCCACAGATGAAGCGTCAGAAAGAGCTTAGGAAGTTTCAAGAGGCACTTCAAAAAGGCGATAAGGTGATAGTTGCCGGTGGGGTTTATGGCAAGGTTTTCGAAGTAAAGGACGACCATATCGTTGTTGAAATTTCTGACAACGTTAGGATTAAGGTTATTAAGAGCACTGTTCTGCGCGATTCGTCCGATTTGCAGCAGAAGTAGGAATTTTTTATACCTTTACAGAGTTCAAAACGTTTCGTTTGAAACGGCTTTGGACTCTGTTTTTTTTGTAAATTCTATCCTGTAGCCATATGGATTACACAACAGTTAAAAGAATTCTACAGGTTTTCACACAGCGTAATGTTAACCTAAATGTGAGGTTAGCATTATTTGCATTCTTTGTAGCTGTAGCATCCATACTGTGGTACTTAAACAAGCTAACCTACGAGTACACCACTGAGATAACTTTTCCGCTTAGAGTGGAGAATATGCCCAGGGGTAAAGTGCTGGTAGGAGAACCTCCCAAACGAATAACCTTACAGGTGAAAGCCCATGGCTATACCCTGCTTCGATATAAGCTGGGGGCATCCCTTTCGCCAATAGTTCTCGATCTTGAGCAGGCTCCTTTGCTTCCTTTAAATGGTTCCGAAACAAAAAGTTACCTCCTAACCAATACGTTGCGAAATTCCATTGCCAACCAGCTGCAGGGTGAACTTCAGCTGGGCATAGTTGCAACCGATTCGCTTTACTTCGAGTTTACATCAATGATGCAGAAAAAGGTTTTGGTGGTGCCAGCCCTAAGCTACAGCCTGGAGCGTCAGCATATGCTAACTGGCCCTATACAGCTTAGCCCCGATAGTATAACCATTAGCGGCCCAGGCACCCTTATTGACACCATTAACTTTATCCAAACCAAGCCATTACGACTTGATAGATTGTCTGCAACCCATTCTGCTGCCATTCCCATAAGCGAGATTTCTCAGGTGAGCTTTTCTCACCGTAGAGTTAATGTTACTATTCCAGTTGAAAAATTTACCGAGGCAAACCTCTCCAAATCTGTTCAGGTTAAAAACTTACCCGACACGCTCAGGCTAATACTTTTACCCCGCTCAGTTAACCTTAAATGTAATGTGCTAATTAGTGCCTATAGCAATCTATTCGAGGAAGATTTGGTGAAACCTTTTGTTGATTTTAGCAACTCGCACGATGGGTCAACCACCAAGCTTCGCGTACAGGTCGAAAGTGACCCCTTTGTACTTCGTGTGGTTGATATTGAGCCCAAGTATGTCGATTTTATTATAGAACGAATTTGATGCTTAGGGTAGGAATAACAGGCGGAATTGGTAGTGGCAAATCAACGGTATGCCAAATAGCTATGGCAATGGGGTATCCTGTATACCATGCCGACCACTGGGCTCGGGAGCTAACCAATACTCACCCTTCCATTGTAGATGGTGTTAAGCAGCTTTTCGGTAACAATGTGTACACTAACAATCAGCTAAATAGGAAGCAAGTAGGGCAAATGGTATTTGCTGATAAGCTACTGCTTCAGAAGCTCAACGACATCATTCACCCTATCGTAGCCGAGCATTTTGAGCGGTGGACACAGACCCACTCACACCATAGGTTGGTTTTTAAGGAGGCAGCCATACTGTTCGAGAGCGGTGCATATAAACAGGTTGATAAAACCGTTGCCGTATGGGCTCCCGATGAACTCCGGATTGAAAGGGTTGTGAAGCGCGATGGTATTTCCCCAGAGGAGGTTAGCCAGCGAATGGCTAACCAAATGCAGCAAGATGAGCTGGTTAAACGTGCCGATTTTGTGATTAAAAATGTTGACAATGAGTTGCTAACAGTACAGGTTGTCAGTTTAATAGATAATTTACTAGCACTATAATTTTTATGATTTATGGCTAAGTACGGAAAATGGATTGCTGGAGGCCTGGGCTGGGCGTTTCTGGGCCCCATTGGGGGAATAATTGGCTTTGCCCTAGGATCTCTTTTAGAGAGCTCCGAACAAACGGTTTACACTGGTCAAACCAGTCGTAACAGCTTTTTGGTAAGTCTTATCGTTCTGGTTGCCGAGGTAATGCGAGCCGATGGAAAGGTGGTTCGTGCCGAGCTTGAGTTCGTTAAGCAGTACTTTCTAAAGAACTTCGGCGAGTCAGCATCAAAGGAAGCATTGATGCTTCTCCGTGATATTCTAAAGAAGGAGGTTCCCCTAAAGGATGTTTGCCACCAGGTGCGCGACAATATGGATTACCCGTCGCGGTTACAGCTGCTACATCTACTCTTTGGGATTTCCAATGCCGATGGCATGCTTCATCCTAGTGAAATAAATGTTATAACAAACATTGCATCATGGATAGGTATTTCATCTGCTGACTTCGAGTCCATCAAATCGATGTTCTTCGATTCTTTGGAATCGTGCTATAAGGTACTCGAGGTTTCGCCTAGCGCAACTAACGAGGAGATAAAGAAAGCCTATCGTAATATGGCATTAAAGTATCACCCCGATAAGGTGGGTTACTTGGGTGAAGATATCCGTAGGACCGCAGAGGAGAAGTTTCAGAAGGTGAACGAAGCCTACGAGAAGATCAAGAAAGAAAGAGGGATTGTGTAGCTTAGAGTTTAAAGTACAAGGCTTGCCTGCCTATGGCAGGTTTAAAGTTTAAGGTTCAAAGTTTAAGGTTCAAAGTTTAAGGTTTAAAGTTTAAGGTTTAAAGTTTAAGGTTTAAAGTTTAAGGTTCAAAGTTTAAGGTTCAAAGTTTAAGGTTCAAAGTTCAAAGTTCAATGTTCAATGTTTAAGGTTCAAAGTTCAATGTTTCAAGTGAATATGGCCGCCAAACCCCAAACCCTAAACCCAAAACCCAAAACCCCTAAATCCCAAACCCTAAACCCCTAACCCTAAACCCTAAACCCCTAACCTATAAACCTTTACGCTGAGTTGCGTTGCCCTGAGCTTGTCGAAGGGTCGAAGTGCTAAACCCCAAACGCTGAACGCTGAACCAAAAAAATCTCTCTGTATGTCCACACTAAAACCAAAAATCCGCATCGAGTTCGAGAAATCGATATCGCCAGCAAATCCAAAGGATTTGCTTAAGCAGAAGCTTATAATGAACGAAATGAGTTTTTACCAAAGGGTGCTTAGCCATAAAATTACTGAGGGTGTTGATATGGATTTGATTAAAGATGATGATACTATTGTAATTCGATATGGTTTGGATGGTGAGCGACGGGTTGATGTGCAAAATTTGAATCCATCTATTGCCCTAAGAATAAAGTCAATAGCCCAAGGAGTTTTCCAAACCAACTATATTCATGCCAAGAAATAGTTTTCATGCCATGAGGTATTTCCCCTTACTTTTTGGGTTTCTT
>JAVERU010000146.1:0-7532 GCA_034006965.1 Tenuifilaceae bacterium | reverse complement strand
ATGGCCGATGAGGAGATTTGCCACGGCGACCAGATCACCCTCACCGCCACCAGCAACGGCACGGTGACCTGGGATGTGGACAACACAACCGTTTCGCCCTCCGAAACCACCACCTACACCGCAACGGCAAGCCTCAACGGCTGCCAGGTGAGCGATGGGGTGACCATAACGGTTAACCCTACCTACGAGTTTGTTGATAATGAACAGATATGTAAGGGTGAAATCCTAACGTGGCGGGGAAATGAATACACCGAGGCGGGAACCTACTTCGACCAGCAACAAACCGTTGCAGGGTGCGATAGTATATTCGTGTTAAACCTTTCCGTAATCGAAGTAGATGTTACGGTTACGCTTGATAACGAATCGTTGGTAGCCAATGCTACTGATGCTAGCTACCAATGGCTAGCTTGCAATGGCGATTACCAACCCATTGAGGGACAAGTAAACCAAATATTCACTCCCACAAGTTCTGGATCGTACGCTGTTGAGGTTACACAAAATGGATGCTCGGCTATATCGGAATGTTACTTCATCAGCATATCGTCAAGCGAGTTGGAGCTGCTGTCAGGAGTAAACATATACCCCAACCCCACCTCAGGCCATTTGAACATCAATTTTGAGGAAGCACTTCGGAATGGTTCTATTAGCGTGTACAACATAGGTGGACAGCTGGTAAAAAGAAAAACGGGTGTAAATGAAATCTCAACCCATATCGACTTGGGCAGTTTCGAAAATGGAGTCTACATCATCGAAATTCATGCTGATGATATGACAATGACATTTAGAGTCATTAAATCGAATTAGCACCAGCCACACTCATTCTAGCCACACTACCCCGCACCACTGGTGCGGGGTAGTTGTATTTACATTGATACTACTGACAAATTGAAAGGAAGATATTTTAAAGAATTTCATACTTTTGACAAATCACAATTGATCTCACATCATTCAGTTAAACCACATAAGCTGTTTTATGCAAAATGTGTTGATGTTGATAGAACTAAACATGCTATAAACCATTGACTAAAAGCGTATGCTTGTGAATAGATATCATCAAAAAGTTACTATATTACTCCTGGCCTCATTGCTAGCAGGGATTAGTGTATTTGCACAAATACCAGAGCTAAGCACCAAAAAGCGTAAGGCCATAAAGGAGTACGAGCTATCGATGCAGGCATACGACAGGTTTGAGTTTGCCCTGGCCGAAGAGGCGCTGCTTAAAGCCATTGATATTGACCAGAATTTTATCGAGGCCCACCTATTCCTCTCGCAGGTGTACCAAAGGATAAACAATCTGGAGAAAGCGATTGAATATGGTGAGAATGCCATAGCCATAAATCCCGAATTCTTCCCCAACCTATACTTTAGCTTAGGGACTATGCTCATGAAAATTCCCGACTACCCCAGGGCTAAACAGCACCTTAGCCAGTTTGTGGAGTACTCGTTTTTACGTGATGATATGCGCGAGCTGGCCGAGCTGTACATCAAAAGCTGCGATTTTGCCATGGAGGCCATGGCCAACCCTGTTCCCTTTGAGCTTATTAACCTAGGGTCAAATGTTAATACCCACCTCGATGAGTACTGGCCAAGCCTTTCGGCCTCGGAAAATACCTTGGTGATAACGGTTAAGAAACCTGTACCATCGTCAACTGGCGAGCCCTCCGGAAGGCACCAGGAAGATTTTTATATAACCCACAGAAACGAGCAGGGAGAGTGGGAGCCCGTATCGAACATTGGGCCACCCATTAACACACCCCACTTCAACGAGGGGGCACAATCGCTCACCGCCGACGGCAAAACCATGTACTACACCATTTGTAGGGGCTACTGCAACTTGTACTTTAGCGAGCTGGATGATAATGGCCGATGGGGTAATCCTAAATCGTTACCAAACCCCATAAACCTTCCCTACTCCAGCGAGAAACAACCCTCCATCTCGCCCGATGGCAAAACGCTGTACTTTGTTAGCAATAGGAATACCGGCATGGGCGACTTTGATGTTTGGCGAGTTCAAAAGCTGGACAGCAACAAGTGGGGAATCCCCGAGAACCTAGGCGATAGCATTAACACCAAGTACAACGAGCAATCGCCGTTTATTCATTTCGACAACCGAACGCTATACTTCTCGTCGAATGGTAGAGTGGGCATGGGTGGATTGGACATCTACATGTCGCAAATGATAAACGACTCCACCTGGAGCACACCCAAAAATCTTGGTTACCCTATCAACACGCATCGCGATGAGGATGGGTTAATTGTTAACGCCAAGGGCACCATGGCCTACTACTCATCGGATGTAAACCCCGAGGCAGGAAGAGATATCTTTAAGTTTGAGATTCCTCATGAGATTCGGCCTACCCCCACCTCGTACATCACCGGCACCATTACCGATGCGCGTAGCGGCTGGCCCATTAGGGCCAACTTTAGCTTGGTAGATGTTGCAAACAACAGCATTATCACCGAGGCGCAGGCCTCGAGCAGCGGCTCGTTTCTACTCACCTTGCCCACCAATAGGAGCTACGCCATGTTTGCCTCGGCTCCCAACTACCTTTACCACTCGGAGCACTTCGACCTGTCGGGCATATATAGCGCCGAGGAGCCCTACCGCAAGGATATTGAGCTAACGCCAATCCGGATTGGGGGGATTATTGTCATGCGCAACGTATTTTACGAAACCGACTCGTACCAGCTTAAAGGCGAATCGATTTCGGAGCTAAACAAGCTTACCGAGCTGCTTAACCTTAACCCCACGCTTACCATTGAGGTGGGTGGCCATACCGACAATGTGGGCAGCGCCAGCTATAACCTCACCCTGTCGGAGAACAGGGCCAAGTCGGTAGCGCAATTCCTAGTTGAAAATGGTATCGATCCTGCTAGAATTACCTGGAAGGGCTATGGGCTTACCAAGCCCATTGGCGATAATGCCACCGAGGATGGCAGGGCCGAAAACCGTAGGACGGAGATTAGGATCACTGGCATTTAACCCAAATTTGTCATTAGCGTTTTTTTCTAATGACCGCCATTAGAAAACGATACTGTTAATACGCAAATTAATTGAATGTTATAATGACAAATCGATTAAGAATAACTAAAAATTTGCAATCATAAATGCTTACAAATTTAGTTTTTCTAAATCGGGGTTAAACCCAGCTAAGCCATTAGTTCGCAGAACTCCTAATGACTAATCTGGGTTTAAAAAGGGGAAGAGGCTAACCATTGGAGGAGCAGAAGAGCGAAGGGGCTACCCTGATCCAATACCATTGGGCGACAATACGAGTCCCGCTTTGATGGTAGCGATTGTTGCCATGGCAACCATTATTATTTACCATACAATTAAGGCTGCAAATACAAATCATACCAGCGTGCTGAAGGATGAGTAGAACAAAACAAGCTAGTCAGCCTCCTCAATCATACCGGGCGTGTAGTCAATCTCGCGCTCGGTTTTGGCCACTATAGTGGCGATCATGGCATCGCCCGTAACGTTAAGCACGGTGCGGAGCATGTCGAGCGGCCGATCGATGGCAAGGATTAGCGCAAGCCCCTCAACGGGCAAACCAACAGCATTAAGCACAATGATAAGCATCACCATGCCCGCACCGGGGACTCCCGCAGAACCTATGGATGCAAGGGTTGCCGTAAGAATAATGGTGAGTTGTTGCCCAAGGGTTAAATCGATGCCAAACACCTGAGCAATGAATACAGCCGCCACGGCTTGGTACAAGCTGGTTCCATCCATGTTGATGGTTACGCCTACGGGCAGCACAAAGCTGGCCACCTCGTTGCTTACACCCAGCCCCTTCTCCACCTGCTCCATGGTAACCGGAAGCGTTGCTGCGCTTGAGCTGGTGGAGAACGCCACCAGATGTACCGGAAACATGGTTTTATAGAAATCGGTGAAGCGAATGCCTGCAAATAGCCTTAGAAAGGTTGGATAAATAACCAGTGCCACGAAAAGCAAGCCGCCAATCACCACAAGGGCATATAGCCCAAGCGTTGCGAACAGCTGTAGCGAGTCGGATACATTATCGCCCGAGAAATCGACAATGAGCCCAGCCAGCAGGGCCATGACCCCCATAGGGGCAAACTGCATGATGAAGTCGATTATTTTAAGGATAACCTCGTTGAGCCCTGCCACAAAATCTTTCACCACCTCAACCTTTGGTTTCTTCAAGATAACCAGCGCAAGCCCAAAGAGGATGGCAAAGAAAATAACCTGAAGCATATTCGTATTATCGGATGCTGCCCCCACAACATTTTCGGGCACTATATCCACCAAGAATTGCAAAGGGCCATCGGATTTGATATTATCCACAGCAATCTTTCGGCCCTCAATATCATGCTCGTACTTCTGCAGTAGCTCAACCCTTTTTTCCTCTGGAAATGATTCCCCGGGTTTTATTACATTCACCAGCACGAGCCCCATGGTAATAGCAATAACCGTGGTAACTAGGTAGTAAGATATGGTTTTGAATCCAATTCGGGAAAGCTTGGTTATATTGGACAAACCTGCAACACCCGTTACCAGAGAGGCAAAAATTAGCGGCATGGCCACCAGCTTCAATAGGTTCAGAAAGATGATACCAAATGGTTTTATCCAATCGTTTACAATCCACCCAATACCAAGAGATACGGCTACAATACCAACCAGAACTCCTATCAACATCCCAAAAAGTATTTTTGCCCAAAGAGGTAGTCTGCTCCACATAGAGAAAGTGTATTATTTGGTCAAATATATCAATTTTGATGCTTTTGAGAAATAAAAATTTACATAACGCCGCTATTTTTGGGGAAATTGCATAAAAAAAAGCCGGCAAAACCGGCTTCCTGTTCAAATGTTCCTATGTGGTTAGCAACCGCAGTCGTGCCCCTCATCGTGCTTGTGCGAATGCACATGCCCGTGGGTTAGCTCCTCGGCAGAGGCATCGCGAACCTCCTCAACTTTCCCTGTGAAGTGAAGATCCTGACCAGCCAATGGGTGGTTAAAGTCCATCACAACATGATCCTCTTTAACATCCATCACCAAGCCGTTTAGCTGGTTGCCCTCTTGGTCTACCATGGGCAGGCGTGCGCCAACCTGTAGAAGGCCCTCGTCAACTTTACCTTCGCGCTCAAATATGTCGATGGGGAGCTTAAGGATATACTCACTCATTACCTGTCCATAGGCTTGATCGGCAGGGATTGAGAAATCGAAGCTATCACCAGCTGTCATATCCTTGATATTATTTTCGAAAGAAGGGATTAGCGTGCCATTTCCGTAGATAAACTGCATTGGGCTTTCCACCTCGGCCTTATCAACAATCTCACCATCCACTTTTAGCTCGTAGCTAACTGATACAACTTTGTCTTTTGAAACGTTCATGAAACTATACTTTATTGATTAGTAATTTTCTGATAATGATTATCTCGCCTCAAAGAAACGGCATAAATTTAAGAAAACCAAAACTCGTGGGCTGATTGTTATCACGTTTACACTCTTTAACCTTTACACTTTGGCTGCATTATTTTTCGGCTATCCGATAATTCCTTCCATGAAAAAACCAACCCAGTACAAGGCTTAAAAACCGACAAGTTCTTTAATATCTTAGGATTAACCATCACCAAGCCACAGGCAAAAAGTGCTACTACAACACTGATATACTGCGCATTGAACACACTAAAGGAGGCTATGGTTTGAAATTGGTCAAAAAAAAATCAAAAAACTCTTGGAATATCAAATCAAATCATCACCTTTGTAATGAAGTAATTTTAATTTATTTATCAATTTTCACAACTCGTTATGAAAGGAAAAGTAAAATGGTTTGATGCAGCTAAAGGTTTTGGCTTTATTCAAACTGAAGAAGGCAATGATGTATTTGTACATTACACAGGCATTGCTAAAGAAGGTTTCAAGCGTCTAGACGAAGGTCAGGATGTAGAATTCGAAATCACCGAAGGCAAGCGCGGCCCTCAGGCTACCAACGTTAATGTTATAGAATAAAAGGAGTTATTCTATATACGTATGCGAAAAGGCTTTGGTAACCAAAGCCTTTTTTCTTTGTATGTAGTTTGAAACAATGCTTACAGCGTAAAGTTAACCCTAATCATGGGGTTTTGGGGATAGGGAGAGTAGCTGCTGCCCGATAGTTCCCACAGCAACATAATATTGATCGCAGCCCTATCGCCCAGCTTTTGCCTGTAGCCAACACCAGCCAGGAACAGCTCTACCCATGTTTTCCCGCTTACGGATGAACCAAACGGATCGATCATTCGCCTATCGATTAGTAGGCGCTCGTACTCGGCATGGAGCATTATGCCGCCATGCATTTTTATCGGAAGAATTTCGCTAAAATCGGGCACTGGCAATATCTGAGTAAATACTGAGCCACCCCAAATATGGCTATGGTAGGCTGAGGCGGCCTCGCCCCAAAAGTATCGCTTTTGCCGGTAGTAGCTGTAGCGCCCACTAACCCCTAATGACCACTGCGGTATAACCCAAATCCCCCCAACGGGGATAACATCAACCTGCGTTATATCGCCAATGGTAAGCCCCAGCGAGCCGCCCCAAAACAGCTTATCGGAAAATTTTGCTGGCGTTTTAACTGTTGATTCCTGCGCTTTACCCCCAACGGAGCAAAGCGTACTAAACATTAGCACAATCAGCTTAGTGCGAGTAATTAATCTCATGGCTACAGTTTAATTCACTTCTCACTTTATCAAACTACAAAAATAGCACAGTTTTTGTTTGCAAACACACCAACAAAAGTCAAACCTCTATCTGTTTACAACGGAAGTTTATTACTTTTGTTTTAATCCGCAAACCTAAATGCTGTATGAATATAATTATCACCGGGGCATCGCAGGGCATTGGTTTTGAACTAGCCTCAAAGTTTGCCTTCCACGGAAATCATAATATTATTGCCATCGCCCGAAGTGAGTCGAAGCTCGAAAGGCTGCGCAATGCATGCGCAAAGATTAACCCTCAAGCTAAGCTGCACCCCATCCCTTTCGATTTGGCTTCGGACGATCTGGCCAACACCAACCTGAAGGAGCTTATCGGCAAGCACTTCACGCATATCGATATCCTTATAAACAATGCTGGATTACTGATAAACAGTCCGCTCGACAAGCTGCCAGACGAGGATTTGTGGCGTATGATACGAGTAAACTTTGCGGCCCCGGCGCAGCTCATCAAGCTGCTTTTGCCAATGCTGAAAAAGGGTTCGCACGTTGTGAACATTAGCAGCATGGGCGGATTTCAGGGAAGTGCCAAATTTCCAGGACTATCGATCTACTCGGCCACCAAAGCGGCGCTGGCCAACCTAACCGAATGCCTTGCCGAGGAGCAAAAAGAATCTGGCATTGCGTTTAACTGCCTTGCCCTTGGTGCTGTAGCCACCGAGATGCTTGCGGAGGCGTTCCCCGGCTATAAAGCACCAACATCGGCCACCGAAATGGCCGATTTTATATGTAATTTTGCATTAACAGGTCACAGTCATTTCAACGGGAAGATACTTCCGGTTTCGTTGTCGACCCCATAGCTGTGCACAAGCGAA
>JAVERU010000011.1:0-43982 GCA_034006965.1 Tenuifilaceae bacterium | reverse complement strand
AGCATCAGCGTTCCCCCTTTTTTTGTAGGGTTTGCTTTTGCGACACATTAACGGATAAACCCAATAAAAAGATAAAAACTTCGCCCGACAAAAACCACAACCTTGCGGCAATGGATATGGTTGCGGCCACATCTATTGGAATACCCATAGCGGTTAGCCCAACCACCATAACACCTTCCCTAACGCCAAGCCCTCCGGGTACAATTATGGCCAGCAGGCCAAGGGTTACCGATAGTGGAAATGCCAAGGCCACAAAAGGAGAAATATCTGCAATAATGGACTTAGTGAAAAGCCAAAACCCCACACTCCACAGCACCCAGTATATTGCAATGCTACCAGCAAGTGCTAATATTTCCTTTGCCGAAATTCTGGGGATATCAAACTCACGCTTAGTGATCTTTTTGTAGGCCAACGCTACCAGTCGGCGGAACCAATCGGATAGGTTAAAAACGGTAAGCCCAAGGAATAGGGTAAATACGATAAGCAACAGCTCCCAATTCCCATTTTGGAAAAGCAGGAAAAATGACCCCAGGGCTAAACCAAGCCAAACGTATGCCAGCTGCTCCTTTAGCGATGCGTACGATGCAGCTTTTAGCGAAACTCCTTCCGAAGATACTTTCGAGGCCCTACCCAGCACAACCCACACCTTGCCAGGAATAAACTTGGCAAACACCGATAGTCCGTGTGATGCAATAGCTTTTGCTCCGCTTATGGGGATATTATGTAACGCTAAACATTTGCGCCACGCCAGAGCCGAGGCAACAAAACCCATCCACAGCAGAATGCAGGAAAGGCTCAAATACCAAAAGTTAAAACGTACCCCTTTTAGGTCGACATAGCTGTACCGAAAAAGATAAACCATAAGGAATATCAAAGAGAGGTATATAAGGATATTGAAAAACCACTTGCGCATGGGCTACCGTAGGTGTTTATTGCTGTCCATATCGAACCACATGGCGAAAAGGATAAACTGCACCCCCATGATTACGGCAAACATCCAAGCCAAAAAGTTTACCTTGGGGATATGGTCGTACTCAATCCAGTAGTAAATATATCTTATAAACAAGGGTATGCTAAGTATCTGCAGTAAAAATCCAAAGAAGTAGAAAAATACCAGCGGGTGAAAATCGCGGATGATGTATTTCTCGCGTAGGCGGAAGAAAAACCTTTTCATCAAAAGCCACGAGATGGTGAATATAACCTTTCGAACCCGCATTGTGCTTTTCTCGCCCACGTTGTAAATGGGCTGGGTTATCACATCGCGAACGCGAAAGTTGAAGATGTTAAGTAGGATAAGCACATCGTTAGGGTTGCCGTAGCGCTTGTACATCTTGTCCCAGTTCACCGTTTGTAGCGCATGCTTACCAATGGCTGAGAAGCCGCTTTGTGAGTCGGCAATATGCCAGTAGCCCGAGGCGATTTTGGTAAGCAGCGAGAGGATTGCATTGCCATAAAACCTAACCTTGGGGATTTTTTCGTAAGCCTCGCCCGAGAACAGCCGGTTGGCCTTGGTGTAATCAACCTCGCCGTTGGCAATGGGTTCAACCAATCGTTCAATATCGTTGGCATCCATTTGCCCATCGCCATCCATGCGCACGGCAATGTCAATACTGTTTACGATGGCCCATTTATAACCTGTAGCTAATGCTCCACCACAACCTAAGTTTTTGCTATTTTGCAGCAAAACAAGTCGTTTGTTATCGTTGCTAAGGTTTCTAACCACCTCGGCGGTGTTGTCCTTGCTGGCATCGTCAACCACCACAATGTGATCTACAAATTTTGGAATGCCCGAAATTACTGAGGCAATATTCTTAGCCTCGTTGTAGCTGGGAATTACTACGGCAACAAGCTTATTCTGATACATACCTTCGTGAAGTTACTGTATGGGTATTCTGGGTTACGAGAATCTCCAAGTCATCGAAATGTGCAGGCTGGCCATGTGGATTCCAAACGTAAACCACAAGGTGCTTCTCCTTAAAATCGGGAGATATGGGTATTGAGGTAGATATCAACTCCCAACCCGTTTCGAGATCTACCTCACCCGTTCCTTTGGACTGGTAAAACTTGGATGATCGTTTACCCGATACAACCAGCTCGCCCACACCATACATAGAGTTTCGCCAAACGCTAACTTCTACACTAGTATTCGGTTGTACTGGAACCTCAATTGTAAATCCAAAGGGATTACTACTATCAACAAGTAACGACTGGCTGCCCGATAGCGAGATGTCTACTGTCAAATTTTCTGACCCCTTAGCAAGGTGGGATGGGTTGCTGGTTGCTAGCAAATCGCCCTGAGCAATAGTTTCGGCATTGCATTTCAGGTGGAAAACTGTATCTATCCTTTGTGTAAGAACCTTGGAATGAGGCTGCCCATCTATTCTATAAATCCGAAGACCATTCAGCTCGCCTATGGGCTGGTTTAAAAATGGTTTTATGTAGGGGCGCTCTTGAACGGTTTGGCTGTAGTTGGTAACAAAAAGAAATTTGGCTCCCCCCTCAATCCTCTTGGCAAGCGAAAGGCTATCCACCGCCTGATCGCCATACAAGGTCCACCCTTTTCGGTTTAAAAGATATAGGGTGTAGTCGGGTGTTCGGTCGGGAATGCTAATGATTTTATCCTCGGGCTCAATGCCCAAATCAGCAATAAAACTTGCTGCCTCCCGAATATCGGCAAACTGCCGATGCTCGTAATTCATCCAACCCTTGTACCTTAACCTTTGCTTCATAAAGGTGTAATGTGTTCCGTAAACGGCAAAGGCAACGAGCAGAAGTAAAAAATAGCGTGAGCTAAATACGCGGGGAAATCTCTTGCTAACAACATCAAGGGCTGTTAGCATTAGGAAGATTGGGAAAATGTAGAGATTAATGAAGTAGTAATCGTGATCGAAAAAGGCTGCAAACCAAATAGCGATGTACAGGGATGTTCCCAGAAAGGTAAATGCAGTGATTGCAAGCAAAAACCTATTGGCAAACCTATAGTAATAGCCAACCAGCACAATGCAAATCAGCAGCAGAATTAGTACAGGCTTACTGAACAGATGAGGCAGCCACAGCTCATTCACCTGACGAAGGATATCGGCAATTCCGCAGTTACAGCATGAGCTAACGTTCCAAATGGGGCAGGTACGCATTGAGAAATACTTGGTGCTGTGCTCGGCATTGTAGTGCCAAGCCCACACGTACCAAGCCACAACAATCGCAAAAGTTACCACAAAAGGAACCAACGAACTCCATCGATGCTTAAATATAGGTTTGCCGTTCTCCCCCAGCCTAACCCCCAGCAGCTCAAGAAACCATACTCCTGCCAGCGCAAAAAAGCTTATCAACGCGGTAACCTTAAGCAATCCGCCTAGCATAAAAAGGATGGCCACAAGCCAAGGGGTACGTATCTGGTTGTGCTTTTGCCACCGCGCAAAAAACATCCAGCCAACAAGCACCAACATAAAGGCAGGCACATCGGGCAAAAAGCTATTGCCGTAAAAAACGATAACCGGTGATATTAGAATAATTGTTGCACCTAGAAAAGATATAATCTTTGACTCGAGAAAAGACAGAAAAAACCGATATGTTGCAAAAAAACCAAGCAATACAATTATGGACCATACTATACGATAAACCCAATGGCTGGGGCCAAATATCTTATAAAATGCAGCAACCGTGTAGTAAAGGTATGGGCACTCCGAAGTGGCATAGCCTGTGGTATGACCATCGGCGTGTAGGTTGTGAATCTGTGGTTTAAAAAGTTCCATCCCATGCTGGTAGTAGTTAAGCGCCAGCGAGGCGCAGTCGGACTGACGCCATAGGTGCGTTGATTGCGGAGGTTGGTTTAGCTGGGCAATGTACCCAAAAACTACTAGCAGCAAGAAAAATGCAACAAACGAAATAAACTTATGCCTTTTGCCAATAAGCAATAATCTTTTGGAGTTCAGAAAACCTTGCCGCATGTAAATAATTTTAAAAACAAATATAGGCATTATTTGAAATCGTTGGGTTTTATCGCAATCTTTGTAATACCATTGACCCCAAACTCACCGCTATGGGCTACAAGTTTTCAGCTATTGTTTCGGTTTACAACGAGGAACCGGTTATTCCAATGTTTTGGAATGAGCTGTCAATTACTTTAGAGCAGCTAAAGGATTACACCTTCGAGGTGATCTTCGTAAACGATGGGAGCAGCGATAAGTCGGGCGAGATAATTGACAACCTTGTGAGCGCGAACACGAACACCAGAGCCATTCATTTTAGCCGCAACTTTGGACATGAGGCGGCCATGCTGGCAGGCCTTGAGCATGCCCAGGGCGATTTTGCCATATGCATGGACTCCGACCTGCAGCACCCGCCCAGCTGCATTGTGCAAATGGTTGGCAAAGCCAACGAGGGCTACGAGGTGGTAACCATGGTTAGGAACCACAGGGCCGATGGCGGGCTTCGCAAACGACTCACCTCGGGTTTATTCTACTGGATCTTCAACAAGCTATCGCACGGCCAAATTGAGCCCAACGTTTCGGATTTTTTTATGATTTCGAAACGGGTAGCAGAAGTGGTTACAACGGAATACCCAGAGAGAACTCGTTTCCTCCGTGGCCTAATTCAATCGGTTGGATTTAAAAAGGCATCCATTCCGTTTGTTGCACCAAACAGGGCTGCCGGGCAAAGCAAGTACACGCTAACGCGCCTATTCTTCTTCTCGTTGTCGGCCATTGCCACCTTCTCGCATATCCCGCTAAGGCTTGGCCTTGCCATTGGGCTACTCTTTGGTGGGTTTAGCTTTGTAGTTGCCATCTACTCCGTGGTGATGAAATTTTTGGGCGAACCCTTCTCGGGCTACACCACCATAGTGGTTCTTATTAGCCTTGGTTTCTCGCTACTTTTTATCGTAATTGGTATAATTGGCGAGTACATTGGCTATATTTTCAACGAGGTGAAAGGAAGGCCAACCTACATCATCGATCGTATTAACGAATAGGTTCAACCCTAATTGACAGGGTGAGGTAGCTGCGTTTGGGGGTCGAACTCAAACTCGCGAACCTGCCAAATCTCGACATTAGCCTCTGGATATTTTTTAACCAGCAATGGAGGCCCGAGAATGTTAGCAACCCTTGTAGAGTCGAACCCATTCATTACAATCATCTCGAAACTAGGGTTGCCATGTTTACCTCTACCACCCTTGTAGTACCAGTTTTTATTGGTAACATGGTACCAAATCCTAAGGTTTGGGTGAACATGGTATATCCTAGCGCCCTCCTCCGAGAGCATGGTTGATGATTTGGCACTCCAGTATTCCGAAATGCCATACTTAACGCCCGTTTCCCGCACAAAATCATCAATAGCCTCAACCCTTTTGGGGTAATACGAGGTGACCGTACTAAGCGAATAACTCTCAGCATTTAATATCCAAAGTGCAAATCCTAAAACCGCAGCACCAACCATCAACGAATAGGATATGATTGCTATATACTTTTTACTGCTGATGAGTAAAAAAACGATATACCCAACGCAAAGCACTGCCATGTAATATGCATGGATATTAAACCTAAGAATGGCTGGGCTTACATAGCTACCATTGAGAATTGGTGTTAACCAAACAATGGGAATATTGGCCCAAACAAAAAGGGTGAATGCTTGGGCGGTAGAAAAATCATATGTAGATTTTTCCCTTTGGGCTTTGACAATTGAACGAGCCAAACCAAAAACCTTAGCTGTAAGGAATCCAAATACCAAAATGGAAATAATTACCACCCAACCGCTAGCATGACCTCTTGTGATGTACCTAAGGGTTTGCTCGCCTGCCACTTGGAACGATGAAGCCACATTGCTGAAGTTGAACATTTTCCAACCAGTGTCGATAAAATGCACATAACCCAAATTCCTAACCACATCGAAGAGCATCAAACCTAAAGCTGACGAAACCAACACGGTAACAACGGTCGAAGCCAAAACCTTAACCTTAGTCCGAGAAAATGCAAAAACTAGCCATAATAAAAGGGGGAAAACAAAAGTTGGTATAAAAAGCTTGTCGTTAAACGTTCCGACTAGAACAACAAGCCCCAAAGCAATAGTTAAAGCTATTGAATATCGATTTAAAATCCTTAAAGACAACAACAAGCCCAGCAACGCCATAACAAACGCCCCCGTGTGATAGCTTAAGCTGAATAGGTGAAAGGTGAAAATAAAATCGCCGGAGATAAGGGTCGATAAAGGGAAGAGAATTAAGAACACATTAGATATGGCCAAATGATGGAATGTAATCCTTTTGTCGACCTGCAATAGAATTGCGTCGAATAGCAATGCAATTAGCACCACCTGAATAAGGCTGAAAACCAAATAGGCTAACCTTACGTTGGCGGTCACTGAATTAATTAGGGAAAAAATAAAGAAATCGGGAAAAAAATTGGGTGCCGCATTAAGGTTTCAACCCTCTAACCCACTCCCATCAACAAATACATCGCGAAATATTGATGCAAGATAAAAAGTATCGGAATTGAAGTAAACCGAAACTTGCTGAGGTGTTAAGCTGGCAAAGGCTAGCACAGAAAAAACAACCAACAAAACTAAGCTCGTAATCCATACTATGTATGGGGAATTCTTTTCAATTGCTTTCATTTTGCTGTTCTGCTGTCATCCTTTTTACCGAATAGTCATCAAAGAAAGCGGTTTCACGCTTGGGGCTCCAAACATATACCACAAGCAAGCTGTCGGGATAATCCTTGGGGACTACCAGTGTGTACACCAGCTGATCCCAGTCGCCCTCGGAGCTAATCTTGCGATCGGATTTTTTGTAAAAATTATTTGCATCCTGCGCAGACATGATTAGAGCCGCCTCGTGCGACGATTTGGAGTGTCGCCAAATCTCAAACTCCAGCTGATCGCCTGGTTTAACGCTAATTCTATGGTTTAGGGCAAACGGAGTGTCGCTATTAACCACAACCGAATGGCTGCCCGATCGGGAGTACCTACTGGTTTGCTGTTTGGCGTTATGTAGCTCCAGCGATCCATCTACAGAAAGGAACCGTGCGCCCGTTGCATCTATTGTTTCCATATCACAAGCCGCAGCCTCGGCAACTAAAGTGCTGGGCTTTTTCTCGGGTATATAAATACCCTTACGCGCAAATTCATAGTCTAATCGTTGCAGGTAACGATTTAGGTTTGGATGTTTTGTAGATCTGAACAAAGATTTCCAGTAAGCCTCCTTGGTCATCGAATCCCAATGTATTACTCCAGAGTAGTACTGAATATTCATAAATAGGCCCTGGGCAGTGAATAGCATTATGGTAGAGATGGTGGCAATTCGCTTCCACCGGGCACCCGAAACCCCAGCATCAATAAAAGCGGCCATAGGAAATGCCATAATAGCATACGACTCTATTAAAGCACGCTGACCGAAACCACCGCCATACCACCAGTTCCACCACGAAAAAACCACGTACAGGTTTACAATCAGAAACAATGCCACTGGGGTAAAAAACTCTCGATGTTTCCTGTAGGTTTGTATTAATCCCAAAACGGCAAAAATCATGATGGGCGTGTAAACAAACCAGCCCTTCCGGTAGCTAAACAACCCATTAATAAACTGTGGATTAGTCCAAAAAAACTTAGCGTTATCGCCATAGGAGTAGTAAAACCAGTCCCCTGTAAGCCATTTCCAGTAAACCAGCTGCGGTGCCCAAACCAGCAGAGCGCAAAGGCCAATAACTAGCACATAATTCCATTTTTTTATAAAGAAAAGTATGCGCTCTCCAATACCCTTGAGGGTTGTTACGCCATAAAATCCGAAAACAAGCAGTACCACAATATTTGTAGGACGGATAAGAACGATTAATCCCAATAGCAAACCAACCAATACAGTCTTGCCAAGCGTTGGCTTTGCCCACCATTTTATGGTTAGGTACAAGAGGGCTGCGTACAGCGCAAAGCTAAACCCGTGCGACATGGCACCCTCGGCATTGGAGTAATAAAACAGATTTGTCCCCAACCCAACACCCGCCAAGGCAAGTGCAGTGGCTATCTCCGAAAAATATTTTAACAAAATTCTCCGCAAAAGCACTAACCCCAGCAGCAGGTATGGTAGTACCGAGAATTGAATCATCACTAAATAAGGTAAAGAGTAGCCATCGGCTTCATACCCACCCAGCAATGCCCAGACATGGGCAATAAAGAAAAAGGGTAGATACAGGAAAGCCATCCCCATGCTGGTAACAATAACTTTTGCCCCGTTGGGCGCCGTGCCGGGCCAGTAGTTTTTTATGTACTTATCGGGATTGTACTTGGTAAACTCCAACGATAAATCGCCATGAATAATAGCAGCGGGCAAATATGCGTAGTACGACTTAACGTCCCACTGAATAATTCGATCTTCCCACGTCCACATCTTTCGATGAAGATTGGCAAATATGGAGGTTAGAATTACAACCGCTATTACAATTCGAGTGAGAGTTAGCCGCTTACAAATGTTCATATTCATTTTTATCAACGTCGGTTTAGCAACAAAAATAGTTAACAAAAAATTATTAAACCCACGCAAAACCAAATTTCAACGGCTAACATTCCATTCCTTGAATTAGTTTAGCAATAAAGAGTAACTATTTAGAAACCTAATCGATGTAATAATGCAAAAATTTGCTTAAAATTGTATTATAATTCTATTTACGATGAAAAGTTATATCCCTAGAACAGTAATTTCGATAGTAACTGCCGCTATACTTACTTACCAGCCAGCATTCTCGCAGGTAAACTCAACGGGTATTCCCATACTTCAAAACTATTCGCATAAAACGTACAACGCATCAGAGGCAAATTGGTCTATTACTCAGGATGAGCGTGGAGTGATGTATTTTGGCAATTCCGAATATATTTTAGAATACGATGGAAGAAGCTGGAAACGAATAAGCGTTCCAGGTCAAACGTATATCTTTTCGCTTGCCACAGGCTCCGATGGCATAATATACGTTGGGGGAACCGATGACTTTGGCCGTCTCACCTCCGATGCTCAGGGACAAATTATGTACGAATCGCTTAGGCCACTTGTGGGCGATAGCATTGGCGTTAACAGGGTTTGGAAAACATATGCATTCGAGGACAAGATATTTTTCTGCACCCTTCCACGAATATTTGTATACAACACCAACAGCAACAGCATTAGCAGCATTAATTTGCCCGAGAACAGCTTTTGGAGTTTTCAGGTTAACGATAAGCTTTACGTTGATAACTACGAAAGTGGGCTGCACGTGCTAGAGGATAATGAGTTAAAACTGGTTAAAGGGGGCAAACAATTTGCCCAAAACGATATCTTTTCCATCCTACCATGGAGCACCAATACTCTTCTAATTGCCAGCGCAGGGGAGGGCTTGTCGCTTCTTAACACAGAATCGGGCGAAATATCGAAATTTAGCTTTAACTCCAGAGCCCAGCAAACCCAAAACATTCTTATTGATAAGCAAATATATGCAGGAGTAGTGGTTGACGAAAATCACTTTGCCTTTGCAACTCGGCTCGACGGATTATATGTAATAAATCGAAACGGCGAAATAGTTACCCACATTAACAAGGACACAGGGTTACCCACAGAGATTGTAACCAACCTTTTCCATTCGTCAATTCACCCGGGTGTATTGTGGTTAACGTTAACAAACGGAATATCTGCGGTTAACATTGGATCCCCCATACGTTACTTCTCCGATGAGCTGGGGCTAAAGGGAACTGTTTACAACGTGGTTTGGTACGACAATAGGTACTACGCTTCAACAATGTACGGAGTTTCGTTGCTTGAACAGAACTACAGCAAGACTTCCCAGTTTATTCAGGTTGAAGGGATTTTTGGCGAAGAAGTATACTCCATGATTAACTACAAACATAACAACCAGAGTAAACTTATTGCAGCTAGCGTTCGCGATATATACGAAATTAAAGGTAAAAAAGCATACCCGTTTAACCTTGGAATTGAAACATACCAGTTGCTACAATCCAAGATAAGCCCCGAGGTAATATATGTGGCATCCTCAAGGGGAATACGCAAGCTACGCCAACAGGGCAATCGGTTTATCCTCGACCCCGCCGTATTTGCATTGGCCGACACAACGGTTACAAGAATTGTTGAGGACACTAACGGAAACCTTTGGTGCAACACCCTATCGGGCGCCAAATTAGTAAGCAGCAATGGGAAAGCTATGCCGCTGCCAAATCTAGCTGCCCAGCTTAACGGCGATTTCATTACATTTCAGAATAGAATACATTTTGTTGCAAAAGGAGAGGTATTCCAGCTCAATGATCAGGCTAACTCCTTCACCAGCTCTAGCCTAAACAATCACTTCAAGCCCAAGGATAGAAAAATCAAAAATTTCTTCACCCTCACCGACACCTCAGCACTGGTATCGTTCGAACAGCAAAATGCTACGCTGGCTGCGCTAGCCTACAGAGCTGATAGCGACTGGCGAATTGACACAAGTGCCCTTAGGTTAATCCCCTCAATGACTATTGCTTCGGGCTCAGCACACAACGAGTTGACATTTATTGGAGGGCAGGAAGGGCTATATGTTCACAACCGGAATACCGAGAAAGATTTCAGGAGGACATTCAAAACCCTTATTCGGACGGTGAAGGTGGGATACGACTCAACCGTTTACAGAGGAGCAGGTGGACTTACCCTTTTTAGCTCCGCAGACAACAAGTTAGATTTTCACAGTCCGATTGCAAACAGGCACAACAGCATCACGTTCACCTTTAGTTCTCCATACTTCGAGTCGGAGGGTGAAACGCTATACCAGTCGTACCTTGAGGGTTTCGATAATGGGTGGTCAGCATGGGAAGATAAAGATTTCCGTAACTACACCAACCTATCGGGTGGTACATACCTATTCCACGTGAGGTCAAAAAACATCTATGGGGTTGTTAGTCAGGAGGCAATTTTCGAATTCAAAATACTACCACCATGGTACTTAACCTGGTGGGCATACCTTATATACGTTGCTGGGGCATTCATTATCATTCGCCTAACCATAGCCTGGTATACCCGCAAGCTACAGGAAGACAACCGAAAACTAGAGGCCATTGTGAAGGAACGAACCGCTGAGGTTGTGGAGAAGAACAAAAAGATTGAGCAGCAGAATATCTCCATCACCGACTCCATTAGGTACGCTAAGCGTATCCAAACCGCCGTGCTACCCGACAAGCAAACGTGCAAATTGTTCGATTACTTTATCTACTTTGCCCCTAAGGACATTGTAAGCGGCGATTTTTACTGGGTACACCATTTCGAGAAGCAGAAAAGGCTTATATTCATAGCTGCCGACTGTACTGGGCACGGAGTCCCAGGAGCATTCATGAGCATGCTGGGCACCTCTTTCCTCAACGAGATTGTGGCCAAGCTGGATATAAACCACGCCGACTCCATCCTCAATCTACTGCGCCAATATGTAATAAGCACCCTAAGCCAAGGGCTAAAGGAAGGCGACAGAGAGGAACGAAAGGATGGAATGGACATGGCCCTCGTATCTATCGACCTAAACACCATGCAGCTTGAGTTCTCAGGAGCAAACAACCCGCTTGTATTTATCAGAAATGGTGAGCTAACCGAGTACAAACCCGACAAGATGCCAATTGGGGCATACGTTAAGCAAGACATTCCTTTTCAGCGCACCGAGATACAGCTCCAACCCGGCGATACTTTCTACCTATTCTCCGATGGGTACATCGATCAGTTTGGGGGGCCAAACGGGCGGAAGTTCATGAAGAAGAACTTCAAGGAATATCTACTATCGATTCACCACCTACCAATGGAAGAGCAGAAAGAGATCCTTCGTAACGAGATGAACAGCTGGATGGAAGGCTACGAACAAATAGACGATCAAATTGTAATCGGGGTAAGGGCAAACTTTTAAATTTATAAAACCGATAAGTTTTATTGGTTAGCCCCACACGTAAGAGCCTACTAGAACCTAACAATCCCAAAATCAGATTCAACATAAATGGCTACGCTTTCATTTTTTTTACAAACCAATTCAAGAATTGTTGGCATTTGGTTCTTTTTTTGATGTATATTTGGTATTGCTACAATCTGATTATTAAGATGCTGCATATGCATTAAACCAGACGAAATACTAGCCAAACTCAAAAGAATTTATTATTAACCTAACCTTTATAACTATGAAAAGAACCCTACTCACCTTACTCTTTTCGGGTTTGTGCACATTGGCAACCATGGCACAAGCTCCGTTGGGAATGAACTACCAAGCTGTAATACGGAATTCGACGGGCGAGGTTGTGGCCAATCAGCAGATAGGGCTACAACTCAGCGTCCTGCAAGGAAGTTCTTCCGGCACCTCGGTTTACTCCGAAACATTCACCCCCACTACCAATGAATTTGGCCTTGTAAACGTAATACTGGGGCAAGGCAAATCGAAAAGTGGTGACTACTCAGCAATCAACTGGTCTACTGCAAACTACTACCTAAAGGTTGAACTCGACCTGAACGGTGGAAGTAGCTACCAAACCATGGGTGTAACCCAGCTGCTCTCAGTACCCTATGCCAACTTTGCTTTCTCAAGCAAAACCGTTGTGGGCGATGGAGGAAACGCAACAATCAGCGGAACATTGCAAGTTGTATCCGATGGCACCAACAGCGAAGAGGTTCCCATTTTCCAAGTGAAAAACTCTAAGGGCGAAACCGTTTTTGCCGTTTACGAGAATGGTGTTGAGATCCTTATAGATGAAACAGGTGGAGCCAAAACGAAGGGCGCATTTGCCATTAGCGGCAAAACAACCACCAAGGGAACCCAGGAGATACTTACGGTAACCCCAGAGCTCACCCAAATTTATGTTGACGAACCCACCTCCAAAACCAAGGGTGGCTTTGCCATCTCGGGCCGAACAACCACCAAAGAAGGTGAAGCAGATATATTTACCGTTACCCCAAGTTTAACCCAAGTATTTGTTGAGGAAACCACCACAAAGACCAAGGGAGGATTTGCCATCTCGGGACGAACCACAACAAAAAGCACTGGCACGTACGATGTGTTTACCGTGGTTCCTGAGCGCACCGATGTGTACGTTAAGCCATCACCAAGCAAAAATGCATTGCCCATCGGCTTTAGCGTTTCTGGGTTAGATGTGAACTACGAACCTAACGAGCTGTTCTCCATCTCGGAGCAAGGAACTTACGTTGCAACAACGCTTGCAACTAAGCCCGAAGTTGCAACCAACCTAATAACCAACATTCAACAAACATCGGCAAATATTGGAGGTTCGATTGTAGACCAAGGTAGCTCGAAGATAACTACCATGGGGATATTGTACTACAAATCGTCGATGCAACAACCCACGCTCGCCGCTGCTGCCTTGCTTAACCCCTCCGATGGTGGAATTGTTACTGTTGATTCGGAAGAAGATCTTAGCGGTGTTACTATTTATAATCTCTCACCAAACACCATATACAAAGCATTGGCTTTTGCCACCAATGGCGATAAGCTTATAGGATACGGTGTGGCCAAGGAGTTCAAAACCCTTAGGGCAACCAAACTTACAATTAACGTAACCGATGACTTAGAAGCACCGCTCAATGCATTGGTTACCGTTTGGCCTCAGGGGGCTCAAACTCCAATAACAAGTGGCCCGCTTAGCACCCATAACCTGCTCCTAGCCGATGGCTATATGGAGATTCGCATTGAGGCCGAAGGGTATGAAGATGAGGTTTACTATGAATATACTCTTATGGGCGATCAAACCATAGATGTTCAGCTAGTAAAGACCACTACTCCAAAAGTAGTATTTATCATAACAAACCAATATGGTCAGCCTGTTAACGAGGTGAACGTATCAGTTGACGATAGTGATGAATACACTCGTCCCGATGGTAAAGCATCCTTCTTCCTATCCCCTGGCGATTATGAATATATGGTTGAATCCTATTCAGACGGTTACGAAACCACTGGCGGCAATATAACAGTTACCGAAACCCCAGCCGTTCAGTACGTTAACGTAACTATGACAGAAAACCCAAAAATCACCATAATTGTTCTTGGCCCTGATGGGTTGCCTTTAGCTGAACAAGAAGTTGAGGTAAGCATTACTAATGGGGAGGACTATCTTTACGGGTTCCTTTACAATGGCATTGCAACAATATATGGTGTAACTGCAGGTGAGTGGGAATACTCCATTGATACATATATGAAATACCCAACAAAAACAGGAACTATTAGTATTACTGGAGCACCCGATCAAACAGTAACTATTAGACTTGATAACTTCCCAACGGAGTATAAAGTAACAATACTAGTTACAAACGATGAGGGCAAACCACTTAACGATGCTAAGGTAACCTTTGGAAACGCGCTATACCATTCGGTAAAATACACAAGCGATCCTGACTTTAACGAACAGCAAGGTGAGGTTACGTTCCTAGGTGTTCCTGAATTCTCAAATTACAACTTACTTATTGAGAAGGAAGGCTTTACTAATCTCAGCAATGAATTCCCCGTTGATAGATATAGCAGTTTCATTGTTGAACCTGGGCATATCAAACTTACCTTCGTTCTTGAATCGATGGTAAACCCTTAAAAAAGAAACGTTATGATAAAAAGGTTTCTAAGTATCGTACTCGGATTAGGGTTAACCCTTACTTCTTCGCAAGTGATGATGGCGCAAGAGCTTCAAGCAGTGGTCTCTGGTGGTGCATACCACCAGGGGTCCGCTGGCTCCATCAGCTGGAGCCTTGGCGAGGTGACTACGGAAACCCTAAAAGCTGGCGACTACATCATCACACAGGGATTCCAACAAGGTAGGCTGGGGCTAACATCTGTAAAGGAAATCCCAAACCTTGACTTTACCATCTCGGCCTATCCAAACCCTACGCATGATCACATAAACATCGAGATTATTGGTGAGATCACCAATATGCACTACGCGGTATTCGATATAAATGGTCGGGCAGTTAAAAGCGGAGAGATTATCGAGAATCCAACTCAAATTTCATTCAGCGACATGAGTTCCGCAATCTACTTTGTCCGCATTATGCAGAATGGGCAGGAATTAAAAACTCTGAGGGTGGTTAAAAATTAACATTCCGCCATCCAAGTCTACCAAGAAGCGATGCAGGGTAGCCCTCTGCATCGCTTCTTTTTATACCAATATCACCTAAAACCTATCCCTCTGCTGAGGTTTTACGCCATGTTAATACCGACAACAGTATGTATAATAGCATAACAATTAACAATGAGGCCTGTTTGAAGAAAAAAATGGTTGGTACAGACACAAACAACAGAATTTGTTGCCGCCAGGTATCTTTAAAATAACCTCGCTTAATCTTTAGCGAGAACATAGGAATTGGCGACACCAACAAGGCTGATAGCACCAGCACCATAACGATTATTGCAACTGGCGAGTTGGTAAAAAAATCAAACCAATCGCTACGCGAGCTGTTTAGCCCAAGCACAATCCCCACAATGAAAAGAGCATTGGCTGGGGTAGGCAGCCCAATAAACGAGGTGGCTTGCCGCGTATCGATATTGAACTTGGCCAATCGCAAAGCCGAGAACACCGCAATTAAGAATGGAATGGTCAGCAGTACCTGCCCACCGGTAAAACCGCCAGCAGCACTAGTGCCCAAAGCATCTTTTAAAAGATGAAAAACAATTACCGATGGCGCCACGCCAAAGCTAACCAAGTCGGACAGTGAGTCGAGTTCCTTGCCCATAGGGGAGTATGCCTTGAGCAGGCGAGCCGAGAAACCATCGAGAAAATCGAAAACAGCAGCAAAAATAATTAGGTACCCGGCCAGCAGCAGGTTACCCTCAAACGCTGAAACAATTGACAAACAACCAAGGAGAAGATTGGCTAGCGTTAGGCTATTGGGTATATGCTTTAGCGGATTGGGGAGGCTCATAGTATCGATGATTTAGTGCAATAATTAGGGCAAAAGTAAGTTATTTGGAAGACAGATAACAAAAAGTGGGTCATCAAAACTGTTTTTCACCTCCTTTTTGCAATTATGTTGTAACTTTGAGCTAAGCTAATTTAGAGGTGTTATGGATGCTATAAGCACACTAGTTAAGGAAAAAGTTAAGGAAGCATTACCTTTTTCAAGAATACTACTTTTTGGCTCTCGCGCCAGAAACGATGCTGACGAGCAAAGCGATTACGACTTGCTAGTTGTTGTGCCAAACTCTATATCAATTCGTGAAAAAATCTCTGTCCGAACTTCCATTCGAAAAAAGTTACTAGCCAGTGGAATACGTAGTGATATTTTGATACAAAGCGAGGAGGAACTAAAAAGTAAAAAACTGATACCTGGGCATATTATTAAAACGATTATGCGCGAAGGGGTTACCTTATGAACCAAGATATAAATGACTATATTGAAAAGTGGATTTTTAGGGCTAACGAGGATTTTGCAGTTTGCCAGCACCTTGCATCGATTGACATTGAGCAATATCTAAAAGTTTTCCTCACATACAAAGGGGTTGACTTTCCTAGAACTCACGATCTCGATTATCTTTTAGCCGAATGTTCCAGTGTTGACAACAATTCATTTAATGATATTGATCTTAAAGAGCTATCCGAATTTGGTGTAACCATAAGATATCCAGATGATTTTTTCATCCCCAGCCATAGCGAAACTAATTACTTTGTTGAGTTAACACAACATTTAGAAGTAGTTGAAAGGCTAATCTGCTTTTAATGAAACGATTTCTCTCCATAGCAGCTTTGATTCTACTTGTCTGCACTCTCTCCTTTGCCAAAACAGCCAAGTACAGCAACGATTTTCTGAATATCGGTGTGGGGGCAAAATGGTTGGCCATGGGCAACACGGGTGTGGCCACCAGCTCCGATGTGGAGGCGGCCTACTGGAATCCGGCAGGGCTTACAGGCATACAAAACACCTTCGAGTTGGGCGCCATGCACGCCAGCTACTTTGCCGGCATGGCCAGCTACAACCATCTGGGCTTTGCCCATAAACCCGACACGCTATCGGCGCTGGCTTTCACTGCCATTCGCTTTGGGGTGGATGATATCCCAAACACCACCGACCTAATTGACTCCGATGGCAACTTCAGCTACGACAGGCTAAAGCTATTCTCCGTGGCCGATTACGCCTTTCTCCTCTCCTACGCCCGCAGGTTGCCCATCGAGGGGCTTACCGTTGGCGGCAACGCCAAAATCATCTATCGCAATGTGGGCAAGTTTGCCAATGCCTGGGGATTTGGTGTTGATGTGGCTGCCCAATACCAACGCAACGGGTGGCAATTCGGAGCAAACTTTAGGGATGTGAGCACAACCATAAATATCTGGAGTTTCAACTCCGATGAGCTGGAGATTACCATTGGCGATAGCACCTTTAACCGTGCCCCCGACAACAATTTCGAGATTACGCTACCGCAGCTAACGCTAGGCGTTGCCCGCACATTTGGCATTACCGATGATATTAACTTAACGGCAGAGTTCAACGGTGCTCTTTTTTTCGATGGGGAGCGTAACACTCCACTAAGCACATCGTTTGCCAGCATTGAACCACGCCTAGGCATTGAGGTTGGATATATCGATTTGATATTTGTTAGGGCCGGAGTAAACAACCTGCAACGGGTAACCGAGTTCGACGATAAAACTGCCCTAATAGTACAGCCCAACCTTGGGCTTGGTGTCCGATTCAAAGGGATATCGCTGGATTATGCCCTTACCAACGTGGGCAGCGTTGGGTTCTCGCGCTACTCAAATATCTTTAGCCTGAAATGGGAATTCAATTCACTTGTTACATCAAAAAGGCCCTAGTGGGCGGCCTCCTATTGTAAGTTCCATAAACTCCTATTACCCACACAAGCAATAAACACATCCGCTTGTTTTTCTGTACCTTAAGGTTATCTGTGGTGTAGCTCTCTTCAGCAGACAAACAGTTACCTCAGAAGTAGCTAATCAGTCTGCAGTAGGTCAAAAAAGTTAAGGCGTTTTATTCAGAGTATACACAAAGAAGACATCTTGATAATCGTTAAGTCGTGATACTAATTCGTTACCCTCAGATAAATCAGCAAACGATTTCAAAAAAATTTGAAAATAATTACTCAAAAATTCTAAAGTAGCAACCAATTTTTTCTCAACATCTTAACCCCTAGTCGATACCCCTACCCTGTTCATTTCCTGTTGATAAAGAATTTTCAGAAAGGCGATATTTATTCCTATTTTTGTGGGTTTAGTAGGAGATAGTAGCATATGATGGACGGAACGTATTCGGAAGATAGTATTAGAACGCTGGAGTGGAATGAGCACATCCGCCTGCGCCCTGGTATGTATGTGGGTAAGCTGGGCGATGGCACACAACCCGACGATGGAATTTACGTGCTTCTCAAGGAGGTATTCGACAACTCCGTGGATGAGTACATGATGGGCAACGGACGAACCATCGAGCTTAACGTATCGGACCGTAAGGTATCGGTTCGCGACTACGGCCGTGGAATCCCCCTTGGTAAGCTGGTTGATGTGTCATCAAAAATGAACACAGGCGCCAAGTACGACTCCAAGGTTTTCAAAAAATCGGTTGGGCTAAACGGAGTTGGTATAAAGGCGGTTAACGCCCTCTCAACCAGTTTCCGCATACAAAGTTTCCGCGAGGGCAAATCGAAGCTGGTGGAGTATAGCTGCGGAAGGATAGTGAACGAGCAAGATTTCGACAACGCAAACGACAGGAATGGAACGTACGTTGAGTTCATACCCGATGCGTCGCTGTTTGGAGAATTCAACTTCCAAAATGAGTACATCGAGACCATGGTGCGAAACTACTCGTACCTGAACACTGGACTTACCATAAAATTCAATGGGGCTCCTTTTGTCTCAAAGAATGGTTTGCTCGATCTGCTCAACGAGCAGCTTTCGGGTAAGGAGCTTTACCCACCTATCCATTTAAAAGGGCCCGACATTGAGCTAGCCATCACCCACGGGGTTGGCTACGGCGAGGACTACTACGCATTTGTAAACGGGCAGCACACCACCCAGGGTGGAACCCACCTTGCCGCTTTTCGTGAGGCCTTTGTGAAAACCATTCGCGAGTTTTACCGAAAAGATTTTGACGCTTCGGATATCCGCACCTCAATAATTGCAGCCATTAGCATTAGGGTTGAGGAGCCCGTATTCGAGAGCCAAACCAAAACCAAGCTGGGCAGCCGCGACATGGGCCCCAATGGCCCATCGGTACGCCAGTTCATTAGCGACTTTGTAAAGACCTCGCTCGACAACTACCTACATAAAAACTCCGAGGTTGCAGATGCAATTCTGCGAAAGATTTTGGAATCGGAGAAGGAGCGCAAGGCAATATCGGGCATTCAAAAGCTGGCCCGCGAGCGTGCCAAGAAGGCCAACCTACACAACCGCAAGCTGCGCGATTGCCGTATTCACTATGGCGACAAGGATGAGCGAAACGTGAACACCATGCTGTTCATCACCGAGGGAGACTCGGCCAGCGGTTCCATCACCAAAAGTCGCGATGTGAACACCCAAGGCGTGTTCTCGCTTAGAGGGAAACCCCTAAACAGCTACGGCCTCACAAAAAAGGTGGTATACGAGAACGAGGAGTTTAACCTGCTACAGGCAGCGCTTAACATTGAGGAGGATATTGAGAACATCCGCTACAACAAAGTGGTGATCGCCACCGATGCCGATGTGGATGGTATGCACATACGCCTGCTGCTCATCACGTTCTTCCTGCAGTTCTTCCCCGACCTTATCCGTCAGGAGCATCTATTCATACTGCAAACGCCCCTGTTCAGGGTTAGAAACAAAAAAACCACAAAGTACTGCTACAACATAAACGAAAAGGACAAAGCCCTTAGGGAGTTAGGAAGCACTGCTGAGATCACACGTTTTAAGGGTTTAGGAGAAATCTCCCCCGATGAGTTTGTGAACTTCATTGGAGAGGATATCCGGCTCGACCCTGTTCGAATATCTTCGCAGGATCAAATAGCCGACCTACTCTCGTTCTACATGGGCAAAAATACCCCCGAAAGGCAAGAGTTCATCATCGAAAACCTTAAGATTGAGGGCGACCTACTGGAGGAGATGAATGAGGCGGCGATGGCAAGCATCGATGAGTCGATGCTTGAAATTGAGGAAGAAGCTGTGGTTTAACGATTATTTACCTTAGCAAGACATAGCAATACACACAATGCAATTCGACGACTTTGAAGCGGAAGATTTACTGAATGGCGACGGCACCCGAAAAATCTCTCCTGAGGAGCATAACCGCATAGCCAAGCTAACTGGCGATGGGGCAAAAAAGGTTCAGGTTTCGGGTATGTTTAAGGAGTGGTTCCTCGATTACGCCTCATACGTAATCCTCGA
Organism: Tenuifilaceae bacterium; assembly: GCA_034006965.1. Classification (GTDB taxonomy): domain Bacteria; phylum Bacteroidota; class Bacteroidia; order Bacteroidales; family Tenuifilaceae; genus Perlabentimonas. Next base: position 23,669 of record JAVERU010000011.1, on the reverse strand, counting down.
GAGGGCCGTACCTCACCTCGACGATGGGCTAAAACCCGTACAGCGACGCATACTCCACTCAATGAAACGCCTTGACGATGGGCGCTACAACAAGGTGGCCAACATCATAGGTTACACCATGCAGTACCACCCACACGGTGACGCCTCCATTGGCGATGCCCTGGTGCAGCTTGGCCAGAAGGATTTGCTAATCGACATGCAGGGTAACTGGGGGAATATCCTCACTGGCGATGGTGCAGCTGCACCCCGTTACATCGAGGCTCGGCTATCGAAATTTGCACTCGATGTGGTGTTCAACCCAAAAACCACCGAGTGGATGCTCACCTACGATGGCCGTAACCAGGAACCCGTCACTCTCCCCATAAAATTCCCATTGCTTCTTGCGCAGGGCGTTGAGGGCATTGCAGTGGGCCTGGCCTCCAAAATACTACCACACAATTTCAACGAGATAATTGATGCCGCCATACTACACCTAAAGGGAAAGGATTTTGAGCTATACCCCGACTTCCCCACCGGTGGCTATATCGATTGCTCGCGGTACAACAATGGGTTACGGGGTGGGGTGGTTAAGATTAGAGCCAAGATTGAGAAGCTCGACCGAAAAACGCTGGTAATAAAGGATATTCCGTTTAGCAAAACCACCACCACGCTTATCGACTCCATACTAAAGGCCAACGATAAGGGCAAAATCAAGATAAAAAAGATAGACGACAACACGGCGCAAAATGTGGAAATCCACATCCATCTTTCGCCCGACATTTCGCCCGACAAAACCATTGATGCGCTATACGCATTTACCGATTGCGAGATTTCGCTATCGCCCAACTCGTGCATTATTTACGATAACAAGCCCCGCTTCATGGGGGTTAAGGAGATTCTTCGCACATCGGTAGAGCGGACTAAGCACCTGCTTACCCGTGAGCTGGAGATTAGGCTAAGCGAGCTAGAGGAGAACTGGCATATGTCGTCGCTGGAGAAGATATTCATCGAGAATCGAATATACAACTCCATTGAGGAGTGCGAAACGTGGGAGTCGGTGATTGAGACCATCGACAGAGGTTTGGAACCATTCAAGAAGCTTTTGCGCCGAGAGGTGACCCGCGACGACATTATCAAGCTAACCGAGATTAAGATTAAGAGGATATCAAAGTACGATTCCTTTAAGGCCAACGAACAGATAAAGGGGCTTGAGGAGGAGATGGAGGAGGTGAAGAACCACCTGGCCAACATCGTAGCGTATGCCATCAACTACTTTCAGCAAATCAAAAAGAAGTACGGCAAGGGTCGCGAGCGCAAGACCGAGATCCGCAGCTTCGACACCATTGAGGCCACCAAGGTAGTTGTTGCCAACGAGAAGCTATACGTTAACCGCGAGGAGGGTTTCTTTGGCACGGGCCTCAAAAAGGATGAGCTTGTTGGCGAGTGCTCCGACATCGACGAGGTGATTGTAATACTGAAGAACGGTAAGTACGTTATCACCAAGGTGTCGGAAAAGGCGTTCTTTGGAAAAAACATTCAGCACATCTCGGTATTTAAGCGCAACGACTCGCGCACCATATACAACGTGCTGTACCGCGATGGGCGCAATGGCGCCATCATGATGAAGCGTTGCGCCATAACCGGAGTTACCCGCGATAAGGAGTACAATATCACCAAGGGCACCGAGGGCTCGGAAGTAATCTTCCTGAGCTACAACCCCAACGGCGAGGCCGAGGTGCTTAAGGTATTCCTTAAGCCACGGCCAAGGCTCCGTAGCCTTATTATGGAGCTAGACTTTAGCCAGATAGCGATTAAGGGCCGACAGTCGCAGGGTAATATATTTACCCGATACGCCATTCATAAGGTTCAGGTAAAGGAAAAGATTGGCAGCACCCTAGGCGGTATAAAGGTTTGGTTCGACTGGGATGTATTCCGCCTTAACAACGATGGCCGAGGTGAACTGATTGGAGAGTTCCAATCGAGCGACAGGCTACTAGTGGTGAACAAGAACGGCGAGTACTACCTTTCGGGAATCGACCCCTCCACACACTTCTCCGACAACATATTGATGATAGAGAAGTACAAGGAGGACAAGGTGTACTCGGCCACCTATTTCGATGGCGAGCAGGGTTTCTTCTACGTGAAGCGATTTACCTTTGAGCCAACCGATAGGGTTCAAAGTTTTATTTCCAATGGAAATAAGTCGTACCTAGTGGAACTTAACGATGACACTTCCCCCTGCCTAATGGTAACCTTTGGAGGGAAGAACTCAGGCAAAGACCCTGAACAGATTGATGTTGAAGAGTTCATTGGGGTAAAAAGCCACAAGGCTAAGGGCAAAAGGATTTCGAGCCTACCGATTAAAACGGCAAAATTTGTTGAGCCCCTACAGAAGGAACCTGTGCAGGAGGGAGAGGCTGATCTACTACCACCCGAACCAACACAACAAAACGAGGTGCCAGAAAGAGGCGACAGCGCATCGCAAATGACGCTTGAGCTATAGTCGAAAATAGTTTACGAACAATAGCATCACAACCCTAAACCCCAAATAATTGATTCTATGAAAGTTTTCCTAATTGGATTTATGGCCAGTGGCAAAACCACGATTGGCGAAGAGTTGGCTAAGGTGCTACATTACAGATTCATCGACCTTGATCAGTTTATCGAGAAGCAGGAGGGCCAATCCATAAAAGCAATTTTTGAGCTACACGGGGAGGATAAGTTTAGGGAAATAGAAAACAAAGCCCTAAGAGATGTGGCAGCAATGGAGGGCAACATAGTTATTGCTTCGGGTGGAGGTACCTCATGCTTTTACAACTGTGTAGACTTCATGAATAAATCGGGAGTAACGGTATACCTAAGGGCTGAGGTGGAAGAATTGTTAGCAAGGCTTATCGAATCGAAAACCGAAAGGCCTTTACTATGGGGTAAGAGCAAGGACGAGCTGAATAACTACATCATCAGGGTGCTAGACGAAAGGAAGAAATACTACGAAAAGGCTAAGATAACCGTTCGGATAAACGATATAAACGCAGAGAATTTAGCTGCCACCATTAGGGCAATAAACGATTAGATTCTTCCTTACAGATTAATATCCTTATGGAAATCCAACCGTTGCTTGCTGTAAAACCCATGAAAGTTTACCTGATGTGTTATCCTGCGAAGCACAACTGCATTTCCATTCATGGCGGGAATAGTATCAACGGATTCGAAAATATGCTCCCAAACCTCCCCAAGGCCAAGGGACACCTTTTCATCATCAAAAGAGAAGGTAATAGACTCTTGCGAGATTGACTCAAAGTTGACTTGCCCCTGCTTGAGCGGAAGTTTACCCGCTCCAATAATTCTGCTTGATATACCGCCTCCCTCGGTACCTCGCCTAATAATTCCAGCCCCGAGAATAAAGGATGCTGTATCAATATTGAAACTCGCCTTTTGGTAGGATGTTAGCACACCCGACCCCTTATCGAACATATACGTGGGGCCATCAATCCTCATCCCCGGTGGAGGATCACCCTCCAGCGCTTGTCCCTGGTAAATGGTGTAATACTCAACAAATGCATACTGGTCGGCTGGTGGGTGCCATGAAGCAATTTTTTTGGTACTTCCACATGAAAATATAAGAGCGATAAAAATGCTTATCACAACTGATTTGATGACTTTAGATTCCATCTGACCAACTAATTAGTTTACCGTAACCTATCGACCACAAAATTAATTGGACCCAGCACGCTTTCGCCAAGCCTCATGGCCCGATCAGAAGACCATCCAAAGCTTCTGTCGGGCAAATTGGCATTATCCTTAAAGGGCATTTCAATGGTCATCGACATGCACTTAAAGTGTTCGCCTACAAACTTAGATCCGATGTTAAGATTTGCCTTACCGGGCTCGTTTGGGGGATACCCCTGCTCAGTTTGAAAATCGGGGCTAAACTCTACCCACTTGGCAAGGAAATTCTCCTGCAACCACTTTAGTCGGTCATCGTACGATGGGATCCCCTCAATACCGGAGGCAAAGCAGTAGGGCAACCCCTCATCGGCATGTATATCAAGAAACATATCAACGCCGACCTCCTCCATCTTTTTACGCACGTAGTAAACCTCGGGGCTAAGTTCTTTGTCGGGTTTACCCCACTCCCGGTTCAAATTTTTACCTGCAGCATTCACCCTAAGGTTACCCGCAATTGACCCATCAATATTCATATTGGGCACAAGGTAGAAAGCGGCTTTGGAAAGCAATGTACGCGATACGGGGTCGCTCTCGTCTATCAAGCGCTCAATTAAACCCTGCATAAACCACTCCGACTGTGGTTCGCCTGGATGCTGCCGGGCAACTATCCAAATCTTACGTTTGCTCTCGTCTGGCTCGCCAACCACAAGCAGGTCGATATCACGTCCCTCAACCGTTTCGCCCAGCAGCTCCAATACGCATAGAGGAGAAAGTTGTGCTGCGCTCACCATATCGAGGTGCTGATCGTAGGTATAAGGGGTTGAGTATGCAAAGAACACGGAGTTCTCCACGGGGGTATGTTCAAAGGATAGTACTCCGTTGGTGTAGGTGGTAGGCACGCAAAACCAGATAGCCCTATCGTACGATGCGTACACATTGTACCCGGGCCATCCCTCGGGATAGCTGGCTTGTGCAGCATTTTCTATATGGAATTTACAGGGAAAACCTTCGGTACCATGCACACGGAAGTAAAACCACTGAAAGGTATCGGCATAGGAATCGGTTCTAATCCTAAGCCTTATATCATCATGCTTGTCAACATTAACGATCTCGATGTTACCACTATCAAAATTTGATGATATTTTCATAAACTTACTTGTTTTAGTACGACAAGAGCTAGAGGCAAAACTCTAGCTGAACAATTTTTATCGTCTGAGCTCAAAATTTTGCCCCAGATACACCTTGCGAACCTCAGGATCCTCGGCAAGCTCCTCAGCAGTTCCCGCCTTTAGAATGTCGCCCTCGAAAAGCAGATACGCTCTATCGGTAATGGTTAGGGTTTCATGCACGTTATGATCGGTAATTAAAATCCCAATATTTTTATCCTTGAGCTTGGCTACAATGGTCTGTATATCCTCAACGGCAATGGGATCGACCCCCGCAAAGGGTTCATCGAGCAGAATGAACTTGGGCTCAAGCGCTAATGCTCTGGCAATTTCGGTACGCCTACGCTCGCCGCCACTAAGCTGTATACCCAAGCTTTTCCTAATCTTTTGCAGGCCAAACTCATCGAGCAGCGACTCCACCTTTTCGCGCTGATACTCCTTGGTAAAGGATGTCATTTCCAAAACAGCCTTCAGGTTGTCCTCAACGCTAAGGTTACGAAACACCGATGCCTCCTGGGCTAAATACCCAATACCACGTTGAGCCCTTCGGTAAACGGGTTCTTTTGTAATCTCTATGTCGTCAAGGAATATCCTTCCATCGTTGGGGGTAACTAACCCCACTATCATATAAAACGTGGTGGTTTTGCCTGCTCCATTTGGGCCCAGCAGCCCAACAATTTCGCCTTGGCTAACCTCAACCGAAGCACCCTTTACCACTGTTCGCGATCTGTATCTTTTCACAAGGCTCTCTGTGTGCAGCCTCATCTTCTTTTCCATAGCTTAACTGATTTTGTACAAAAGTAGCAAAAATGGGCAACATAATTCGGTGCAGCCCCATCAAACAAGGCTTACATTACACTTTTTTTAGATCAAACCAAATGGCAAAACCAGAATATGCGCTATAAACGGCTATCACACCCCATATCGACTTCTATAATTCCTTGGCAATGTGTGTGAGATGAAGAATATATGTTTCTTAACATATGCTGCATAACATCCGTAAAAACAAGCATTTAGATGTAAAATCTGGCTTATTGGAGTGAAACTGGCTTATTTTTTTTTTATATCACTTTCGCCAGAATTATAAACATATAAATTTGTTGGGTGCATTTAACGCACCATTTATACCCATCAACACAAAGTATTTAACCAATTAAATCTAAAAGTTTTATGAGCAAACGAAATGTAGTAATTATCGGTGCCGCCGGAAGAGATTTCCATAACTTCAACACGTTCTTCCGCGATAACGAGCAGTACAACGTGGTAGCATTTACTGCTGCACAAATCCCCGACATTGATGGTAGAAAATATCCCGCTGAGCTTGCCGGAGCTCTTTACCCCTCCGGTATCCCCATTGTAGCCGAGGAAGAACTTGAAACCATTATTAAAGAAAAAAACGTGCACGACTGTGTATTCTCCTACAGTGATGTTAACTACGCCCACGTTATGAGGATAAGCTCCACGGTTAATGCGGCTGGTGCTAACTTTATGCTTTTAGGGCCTAACGAAACCATGGTAAAAAGCAGTAAGCCAGTAGTAGCTGTTGTGGCAACACGTACAGGATGCGGAAAATCGCAAACTTCACGAAGGGTAATTGAGCACCTAATGGGTATGGGCCTGAAGGTAGTTGCCATACGCCACCCAATGCCCTACGGCGATTTAGTTGCACAAAAGGTACAGCGTTACGCTGTGGTAGAAGATCTCGCCAAGCACAAATGTACAATTGAGGAGATGGAAGAGTACGAACCACACGTGGTTCGCGGAAATGTTATATACGCTGGTGTTGACTATGAAGCCATTCTTCGTGAGGCCGAGAAAGACCCATCGGGTTGCGATGTAATTCTTTGGGATGGCGGAAACAACGACTTCTCATTCTACAAGCCCGACCTAACCATTACAGTGGCCGACCCACACCGAGCAGGTAATGAGATTAGCTACTACCCTGGCGAGGTGAACCTTCGCCTGGCTGACGTTGTGGTAATTAACAAGATGGACTCTGCCAGCCCAGAGGGGATACAGACCGTTCGCGAAAACATAGCAAGCCGCAACCCCAAGGCCATAGTTGTTGATGGGGCATCGCCAATATCAGTCGATAAGCCTGAACTAATTAAAGGCAAGCGTTGCCTTATTGTTGAGGATGGACCTACCCTAACCCACGGGAACATGAAGATAGGTGCTGGTACTGTTGCCGCTCGCAAGTTTGGCTGCAGCGAAGAAATTGACGCCCGTCCTTACCTTGTTGGCAAGCTCAAGGAGACGTATGAAATATACCCTGAGATTGGCAACATACTCCCCGCAATGGGCTATGGAGAGCAGCAGCTGAAGGACTTGGAAGCAACCATTAACAATACCGATTGCGATACCGTAATCATTGGAACGCCAATCGATCTTTCGCGCATTATTAAAATTAATAAGCCAACTGCTCGTGTTTTCTACGATTTGGCTGAGATTGGCAAACCCGACCTAAAGGGTGTGCTTGAGGACTTTGTAAAAAAACACAACCCTAAGTAACATTATTTGTTTACCAACTACTAAGAGCCATCCAACCTTGGGTGGCTCTTACTTTTTGCATAAATTTGGCTTGTAAAAACCAGCAGATAATGCTTTGTATAAACCAAGAAGGAAACGACCCATACTTTAACATTGCCACCGAAGAGTATCTTCTGAAAAACTACTCAGATGATATACTTATGCTTTACGTTAACGAACCATCGGTAATTGTTGGCAAGCATCAGAACACCTTTGCTGAGGTTAGCTATAGGTTAGCCAAGGATAAAAAGGTGAAAATTGTACGAAGGCTATCAGGAGGAGGGGCTGTATACCATGACTTAGGGAACCTAAACTTCACCTTTATAAAAAACAGTATAGATGGAAACCTTGTAGATTTTAGGGGTTTCACAAAACCAATTATCGACCTGTTGAATGAGCTAGGCGTTGATGCTCGATTCGAAGGGCACAACAGCCTTAATGTGGGGGGCAAAAAAATCTCGGGGAATGCAGAGCATGTATACAAAAACCGCGTGATGCACCACGGCACCCTTCTATTCTCAACCGATATGCAAATGCTTGCTGACATGCTGTACATTAGCGATGATCTATACTCCGATAAGGCTGTAAAATCGGTAAGAGCCAATACCACAAATCTTAGTGAGCATTTACCTCCCGAGATTACGCTCGAAAAATTTAGAGAGCACGTAATTGAGTACATGACAAAAAAGCATAGCAACCTAACACTGTACTCTTTAACCAAAGAGGACAACGTGGCTATATACGACCTAGTGGAGAAGAAGTACAACACCTGGCAATGGAATTTCGGCTATTCGCCCAGCTACAAATTCTCACGCAGCTTCACATTAAAAGGCAAACGCACTACCATTGCCGTGGAGGTGCAAAAGGGTGTGCTCTCAAATGTGAATGTAAAAGGTGATACATTATCCGCATTCGAAAAGGGAACCATCGAGAGCAGCCTCACAGGATGCAATCACATGGAGGTTGAAATAGAAAAGCATCTCAACGGCACTTTACTAACCACTGAGATGCAACAAAAAATCTTAGAAGCGCTATTCTAGCTCAATCTACTCAAAATCTTTATCTGGCCTAAAGAAAACCTTTTCGTCAAGGATGTAGTCGAACGACTCGGGGGGTAATGCCGATGCCACATTTAGGGAAGTGTCGAGGAAAAACAGCAACTCACGATTAATGATTTCTCCTGCCATATTTTGCTCCTGAAATTTGTGAGGCAACAGGTATCCAAGCATATCGGCTTTATACTTGGCAATCTCGGCTTTTAAACTGTCTAGCCTATGCGTATTGTCAGCCGTAGCGGTTAGGGCCTCTTCGTTAGCTATCTCAATGGCAAGCTGCAATGTTCGGCTCGATCGTTCGTACCTAGGGGTTAAATCGCCAAAAACGACAGGTTTGTAATGAGGATACTCGTTGGACTTAATCATCCATGCTTTCACGGCTTCCTCGGCTATCTCTTGTTTCGCCACAATGGGCGCCTTTTGCTCTGGCTGGCGAACACCATTACAGCCACTACAAAGGGCTAAAAGTAGGGCAAGCAAAAGGTTGCCAAATGCGCCAAATGATTTCATAGATATTCGGATTGTTATGCTTGCAAGTTAGCAAATTGCAATCAATATTTCCACTGATAGCAAAAAATATCCCAGCCTAAAATTAGGCTGGGATTATGTTTCACTCGAACCATTACGGTTTTACTTTGTCATTTCAGCAAAATACTTATAAAACAGGGGAATTGTTTCAATTCCTTTGAAGAATTGCTCCAGGGGGTAGTTCTCGTTGGGCGAGTGAATTGCATCCGACTCAAGGCCAAACCCAATAAGAATTGATTTTGTTCCAAGCTTCTCCTCGAAAGTGCTGATAATTGGGATACTACCACCACTGCGGTATGGTATTGGCTTTTTACCAAAGGTATCCTCCATTGCCTTGCTGGCAGCTTTGTATGCTGGGCTATCGGTTGGCGACACGTACCCCTGGCCTCCATGCAGGTAGTTCACCTTAACCTTAACGTAAGGTGGTGCTATTGCCTCGAAGTGCTTTTTAAACAGCTCGGCAATCTTCTTGTGATCCTGATTAGGAACCAAACGCATAGATATTTTTGCGTATGCCTTTGATGGGAGTACGGTTTTGGCGCCTTCGCCAATGTAACCACCCCAAATGCCATTCACATCGAGGGTTGGACGAATGCCAACTCGTTCAAGGGTAGTGTATCCTTTTTCACCCCATACCTCATCAATATCGAGCGCTTTCTTGTAGTTATCTTCGCTAAATGGTGCTTTGGCCATTTCGCCTCGCTCCTGAGCCGAAACATCCATTACATCATCGTAAAATCCAGGGATGGTAATATGGTTATTCTCATCGTGGAGCGAAGCAATAAGCTTGTTCAGGATATTGATGGGGTTGGCCACGGCACCGCCAAACAACCCTGAGTGAAGATCCTTGTTAGGGCCAGTTACCTCAACCTCAACGTACGACAAACCACGTAACCCGGTGGTGATCGATGGATCATCCTTACCAAGCAATGATGTGTCGGACACAAGGATAACATCTGCCTTTAGCATCTCCCTGTTTTGATCAAGCCATTTGCCAAGGTTAGGTGAACCAATCTCCTCCTCGCCCTCAATCATAAACTTAACGTTGCAAGGTAAGCTGTTTGTTTTTAGCATCAACTCGAATGCCTTGGCATGCATAAAGCCTTGGCCCTTGTCGTCGTCGGCACCACGAGCCCAAATCTTACCGTCCTTAATAACGGGCTCAAATGGTTTCGTGTTCCAAAGCTCAATGGGGTCAACCGGCATCACGTCGTAGTGGGCATACACCAACACGGTGGGGGCTTTGGGGTCGATAATCTTTTCGCCATATACAACAGGATGCCCATCGGTGGGGAATACTTCGGCTTTGTCGGCACCTGCGCTCAGAATTTGATCGCGCCAGTACTCGGCACACTTCTGCATATCGGGTTTATGGGCAGCAATCGAGCTGATTGATGGGATGCGCAGCAACCCAAAAAGCTCGTCGAGAAATCGATCTTTGTTCTCTTCAACGTACTTCTTAATGTGGTCCATAGCTTTTATTTTGATTAATTTAAAATGTTTCGTGCTGTAATAATAGAAAAAAATAGGCAATTTTCATAATGAGCATGGCCTAAAGCATATACCTTATCCTTGTGATAAATATTTGATTTTGGCTTTTGCGTTTACAGCAACAAGGTTGGAATTTGATTGTTTACAGGCACTTTGGTAACTCGCTCCAAATGAAAAAGGGAAACAACCGTCTCCCTTTTTTCTGCTTATATTTAGCTGTATTTCACATTGCTAATACTCAAAATCGCCCTTCGAACTTTTTACAACAAGTTTATTCCCCTTATCGCGCCTATGGCATGAACCAATTACCTTGGCATCAACACCGTACTCCTTGGCTATGGCAATGATATCATCGGCATACTCGGGGAAAACGTAAATCTCGTATCGATGCCCCATGTTAAACACCTTGTACATTTCGTGCCAAGGGGTTTGCGATTCCTTTTGTATTATCTCAAACAGGGGGGGGACTGGGAATAGATTATCTTTAACCACAAGCATGCTGTCCACAAAATTCATCACCTTGGTTTGCGCACCGCCTGAGCAGTGTACCATTCCATGGATAACTGGCCTGTAGCTATCTAGCACCTCTTTTACTATTGGGGCGTAGGTACGGGTAGGGCTAAGCACCAGCTTGCCAGCATCAACATTAAGATTAGTAATGGTGTCGGTTAGTCGGTAGGTCCCGGAGTAAACCAAATTGTGGTCAACTGCCGAATCGAAACTTTCGGGGTATTTCTGTGCCAGATATTTCTCAAACACATCATGCCGAGCAGAGGTTAGCCCATTGCTCCCCATCCCACCGTTGTACTCAGTTTCGTAAGCTGCCTGTCCGTATGAGGATAATCCGATAATAACATCGCCATCGCGAATATTTGAGTTGTCAATAACATCTGCCCTGCGCATACGCGCTGTAACGGTGGAGTCAACTATTACGGTTCGCACAAGATCTCCCACATCGGCTGTTTCGCCACCAGTAAGCTGTATGTTAACTCCTAGCTCTCGCATCCGCTGGCAAAAATCTTCGGTGCCACTAATGATCTCGGCAATAACCTCACCGGGTATAAGGTGTTTATTTCTACCAATGGTAGATGACAGCAGAATATTATCGGTTGCACCAACGCAAAGCAAATCATCAATATTCATCACTATGGCATCCTGTGCAATTCCTCTCCAAACCGACAGGTCGCCGGTTTCGCGCCAGTACATATAGGCTAATGATGATTTTGTTCCAGCCCCATCGGCATGCATAACAACGCAATGATCATTGCTTCCGGTAAGAATATCGGGAACAATCTTACAAAAGGCTTTGGGGAAAAGTCCCCTATCCAAATGATCAATCGCTTTGTGAACATCCTCTTTGGATGCTGAGACACCCCTTTGGGAATATCTAAGGTTATCGGACATGGTAATCTATATCAAAAGGCGTTTTTATTTACCTGGGTACCTTCTTCTTAATGCTTAAAATATTTTTCTTGCTTTGGTTTAGCCATTGCGACTCCTCGGGGGTATCGACAAGCCAAATTTTAAGATCGGCCTCCTTCTCCTCGTCAACAAAATAAATGATAACATCCGCTTCATGCTCAAACCGCATATCCATCCACAGGCCTGTTCGAGAAATCTCAGACTCATCCCACACAAAGCAAACCCACAGGTCGGCCTTATCGGGCTCCATAACCGGATAAACCTTTACGCTTGCTTTAGCTGCCGACTCGGCCTGGAATATCTTTTGAGCAAACCCCGAAGATAAGGCCAAGGTGAGCACCGTGGTAGTAAGCAGTTTTACAAAAATCATAACCCTCATTTTAACCGTATTACTCCCCCTTAAAATCAGTGCTTAACACTCTGAACTCTGTTCTACGGTTAATTTGATAAACGGTTTCCTTCTGCTCTTCATTCGACAGCTGATCGATATAACGCTGGTCAAGCTTAGCACCCACCTGCAGGAAGGGATACTGCTGTGCGAGCTGCTCATCGACCACCTTGGGTTGCGATTGGGCATACCCCTTGGCACGTAATCGTTCGGTTGGCACACCACGCTCGATTAGATAGTTGACCACGGACTGAGCTCTTTTCTGCGATAGGTCGTAGTTGTAATCAAGCGACCCACGGCTATCGGTATGAGCGCCTAGCTCAATCACGATGGTTGGGTTATCGTTTAGCACCTCAATCAGCCTATCGAGCGCTGCCATAGATTCGGGCCGAAGTTCCCAGCGATCGAAATCGTAAAAGATATTGGGCAGCTCAATGGGTCGTGCCGTCGAGGTCAATTCAATATTCACATCAAACTCCTTGCTTTCGGTTAATCCACGGGTAGTCTCTCGGCCCTTGCCGTTCAGGTAACCTTCGCGCGAGGCAATAAGCACATAATCGGTATTGGGATTAAGCATGAAGCGGAACGAACCATTGTCCTCGGTTCGTACGTTTGCGATTATACCATCGCTACCAACAAGCTGAACATTGGCGTTGGCCAGAGGCCTGCCCGATTTATCATCACGCACCGTACCAATCATATTGAAGTTAATTTCGGGCAGATAGAAGAGGAAGATGTTATCGCCTCCGCGTGTTCCCACATCCCTTCGGCGTGAAGAGAAGTAACCCGCCTCGCGCTCCCTCTCGAATATAATTCCGAAATCATCGGAAGGGGAGTTGATCGGATATCGCATGTTCTCAACCGTCCAACCGTTGCCGTTGCTTGGGGTGGCCCTAAAAATGTCAAGGCCTCCCATCCCGGGATGACCATCGGATGAGAAGTATAAGGTGCCATCGCTGTGTATGTAGGGAAACATTTCGTTACCCTTTGTGTTGATCTCGGGGCCCAAGTTAACGGGTTCTCCCCAGTTGTCAGATGGTGATGTTCGGGTTATTTTCCAGATATCGTTTCCGCCATATCCTCCGGGTAAGTTGGCCACAAAGTACAGGGTGAGCTCATCATCGGAAATTGAAGGGTGAGCTACCACCATGCTATCGGCAGCAATGGGTATAGGGTCGGGGGTAAGCCAACCCTGATCACGCCTTTCGCTTACCAATATCTCGCATCCCAACTTGTTACGGCGGCTTGTTCTGCAGCGTGTGAAGTAGAGCTTATTGAGATCGGATGTTAGCGAGGGGGTTCCCTCGTCGTAGGCGGTGTTGATAGATTCGTCGAGAGGACGGGGATTGCTCCAGTTACCCCTTCGGTCGCGCTGCGTGACGAATATATCGGTAAACTTCTCGCCAGTTCCAGCATGCGTTCTCGAGCCTGTGGCCTCATCGCGGGAGCTGGTGAAGAAGAGTATGGAGTAATCCTCGGATGCATAGGTAGGGCTAAAGTCCGACTGGCGGCTGTTGATGGCGCGCATATTCACCACCTCGTACCCCGAGGGGGAGGCTATCCACTGCTGGGCTAGTTCGCACGACTTAATGCCCACATCGGCAAGCGGATCGTTGGGCACTAACTCCTTGTATTTTTGGTATTGTTCAATGGCCTCATCGTACTTCTCGGCCATTTTGAGCATCTCGGCGTAGTGATAAAACACTTTTGGGTTGGGGGCATCGCGCATAATCGCTTTTGAATACCACAGCTCGGCTTGGCGAGCGTTCCCAACATATCGATAGCAATCGGCAATACGTTGCAGGTAAAAGCCCATGTCATCGCGGGAAACCTTATCCAATTCGCGGCGATAAATTTCAACGGCTTCAAAAAAACCTCCAGCTTCAAACAGGGCGTCGGCACGTCGTAACCGTGCTGTTTGCGAAACGCCATCGAGGCTAAAGGTTATCATGAAAAGTACTACAAGCGCTTTAAGTGTAAACCTCATGGTGCGATATTTTTCTGATCCAGAATTCTTATTGAACTGATACGAATATTTATACTTTTTATTGTTAGATTTGAGATGATCAAATCAGTAAACCTTGTAAAAGTAAACATAATTTCAAAATTACGCACCATTACTTAAATGAAAATGAGCGAGCAAAAACGCACCGGCTCATTTTCATACAGAAAAACAGGTTGGAACTCGCTAGCGAATAAACATAAGCTCGCGGTACTTAGGCAAGGGCCACATCTGGTTATCTACAATCAGCTCAAGCTTATCGATATGAAAGCGGATCTCCTCGAGGTAAGGTTTTATGGCACTAGAGTAAAGTTCTGCCCGCTTGGCAATACTCTCCTCCTGATTTACCTCTTTCCGTTTCTCAACCAACTCCTTCACCTTCTCACGAATCTCCTTAATATGGCCAGAGATTTTTCGAATCGACAGGAGCTGAGTACCTGCCAGGGTGCAGTAATCGCTCTCATCGGGAAACAGCTCCTTTATTCCCTTCACATTGCTAATCAACACATTCTGATATGCAATTACCGTTGGGACAATGTGGTTGATGGCCAAATCGCTTAGCACACGTGCTTCAATCTGCACCTTCTTAATAAAAATCTCATTTCTAATCTCATACCTCGCATGAAGCTCTCTGGGCGTAAGCACACCGTGACGAGCAAAGAGTTCAGTGGTTGATGGCAAAAGAAAGGTTTTAAAAGCCTCGGGTGCAACTGGGATGTTTGGCAGTCCACGTTTTGCAGCTTCCTCAACCCATTCGTGGCTGTAGCCATTCCCCTCGAACCTAACAGGTTTAGATGCAATGATTACCTTTCGGATGCACTGAAAAATTGCCTCATCCTTCTTAACGCCACCTGCAATAAGCTCATCAACATCGGCCTTAAACACATTAAGCTGATCGGCCAGGGCTGTTGACAGAACAATCATTGGCGATGCGCAGCTTGCCGATGAACCAACGGCTCTAAGCTCAAATCGATTGCCTGTGAAGGCAAAGGGTGAGGTGCGGTTGCGGTCGGTATTGTCGAGCAAAATTTCGGGTATCTTTCCAATGATATCGAGCTTAAGCTCGGTTTTCTCATCGGGGGTCATCTTGTTCTCATGCACTTTTTTTTCCAATTCATCGAGCACCTTACTAAGGGTTTTACCAATAAAAACCGACATGATGGCTGGTGGAGCCTCGTTGGCTCCTAGCCTATGGGTATTTGGCTCGCTGGCAATGCTGCCCAAGAGCAAGGCGGAGTGGTCGTACACGGCCTTAATGGTATTCACCAAGAAGGTTAGAAACTGAAGGTTGTTCTTGGGTGTTCCGCCGGGCGACAGCAGGTTAACCCCCGTATCGGTTAGCAGCGACCAGTTGCAGTGCTTCCCCGAACCATTAACATCCTTAAAGGGTTTATCATGAAATAGCACCCTGAAGCTATGCCTACGGGCTAACTTATCCATTAACGACATGAGCAGCTGGTTATGATCAACAGCTAGGTTTGCCTCCTCGAAAATGGGGGCCAGCTCGAACTGGTTTGGAGCAACCTCATTATGTCGAGTTTTTACGGGTATACCCAGCTTGTAACACTCTATCTCTAAATGGCGCATGAAGGCGCCAACCCGCTCGGGAATTGAACCGAAGTAGTGGTCCTCGAGCTGCTGATCCTTGGCTGCGGCATGCCCCATGATGGTGCGCCCGGTCAAAACCAAATCGGGACGGGCGTTAAACAGCGCCTCATCAACCAAGAAGTACTCCTGCTCCCATCCTAATGTTGAAAAAACTTTTTTTACATCCTTATCGAAATAGTTACATACGGCAGTTGCAGCTCTATCTAGGGTGTTAAGCGATTTTAAGTGAGGTGTTTTAAAATCGAGCGCTTCGCCAGTGTATGCCACAAAGACTGTGGGAATACAAAGCGTTTGATCCATAATAAATGCTGGAGACGATGGATCCCACGCGCTGTAGCCACGAGCCTCAAAAGTATTACGTATGCCTCCACTTGGGAAGCTCGAGGCATCGGGCTCCTGCTGAACCAGCAAATCGCCACTAAAGCTCTCAATGGCCTCGCCGTTGCGCCCAAGGGAGAAAAAGGCATCGTGCTTCTCGGCAGTTGCTCCATTGAGCGGGTGAAACCAGTGGGTGTAATGTGTAGCGCCTTGCTCCATTGCCCAGGCTTTCATGCCGGCAGCCACCTGTGCTGCAACCTTACGATCGATGCGCCTCCCTTCATCTATTGCACTCACCACGCTCTCAAAAGCTTCGCGCGAAAGGTATTGTTGCATTTTAGCACGATCGAAAACATTTACACCAAAAATCTCGGAGATCTTGCCGACCGGGCTGTCGACAGTTGGAACTGTGCGCCGGAGTGCATCCTCAACGGCTCGAAAACGTAACTGGGGCATAGTATAATTTTTTAGGGGGTTCGATGCGCAAATATACATTATTTTAATATCTCACCCCCCCCTTAATATTTCCTTTTTATTCTTTATTTTCATTTTTATACACCGCCCCCCCTCCTTAAATACCCTCTTGATTGTTTTTTTTAATCAAAGAAATACTGACAGATTAAAATTTTGGAGATATCTCACCCTGCTAAAGAAGGTAAAGCAACAAGAGATATTGAAAGAAATGAGGGTCAAGGGCGGCTTTGCCGCCCCTGACCCTCATCCCACAAAAAAAAACTATTTGTCTCATCGAACCCACCTCGCAGGCAGGTGAGTGAAAAGTCTATTTGAAAAAAATGGTTCTACTACCAATTTCGTGAAAACTATGTAAATTATAGCAAACTAAATCATTGGTTTGGGTTTGAAGACAGAAGTCAGAAGACAGGATTAACATGCTTCAACCTTCCAACTTCCCTGCCGGACTGCATCGTTCAGGCGGGGGTCTTCGGACTTCCGACCCTAAAATCATTCCACTAAAATTGCAGTAGTACCATGAATTAATTCTTGGCAACTTGCTCAACATGCTGGTAGCTAGTGCTTTCTAAGGTATTTGCACCCTGATGATCATGACTTTAACAGATTGTGGTTAATCTGTTATGATATTGATTACCAGGGATACAACCTAATTTTTTAATACTTATTTTATTGAAAATCAGATTTTTATGTTAAAGCTTAACGAATTATTGTGATAATAGTTCTTCTAATAATTGATTAAAAGAAGTGTCTTTTTTTCTAGGAGTATGTTCACATTGGGTTTTTAGTTTCGCTCCTCTGTAAAAAACGGGATAAAACACTCTCTATACTTTCCAAAAGGAATTAATTACAATTAGCATCAACATCTCTTACTTCAGACTGAGTATCTACAATGTTGTCTAAAATCATGGTTCCGCGAATTGTTACTTCAACGTAATCAGAACCAATCGCTGTAATAACTCCCGAGAAGTTCGTCATTTCAAGCTGTGTTGCAATTTCATCTCCTGACAGAGTCCCTGTAGTTGTGGAAAGATTGCCTCTAAGTCTTAATCTTTTTACATAAGGAACCTTTACATTAGAATAGGTTTGGTATGCATCAAATACAAGAATTGCGGTACCCGGAAGTACTGTTACCGTTCTGTTTGAAAAGAAGGTGTGGGTTTCCGACACAGACTCCTCTGTAGAAGCAGTAGTTTTTGAACTTGCTTCAGTTTCGACTTCAAGTCCTGATGTAACGCTAGCTGTAGCTTCCACGCCACTCCCAAGGATTTCACATGAAACAGTAGTACTTACAGAAACTTCAATGCTTCTTGTTTCTCTACTACTTAAACCAATACTCTCGGAAAACGAACTGGTATATTTAGTAGTAACTACACGCTCAATACCTACTTGTTGCTCCAAAGTGCCTGCACCGCAATTTCTAAGCGTGCTATTAAAACCAAATGAGGTTTCAGCTGCGGGCAAAATGGGTTGAAAATATTCTGCGCTTAGCTGGGTTGTTTCCCAATATGTATCTAAAGCAATAATTCTAAAATATTGCACAGCACCAGAGCCATTTATACCCCAATTAATTGTACCATCGTTATCAATACGACGTAATGGCATATCATTTTCTGCTCGTCTAATTGTATATAAGCCATTTGTTTCATCTTTCTTAATTTTAAATCTGAAATCAGCGTCCAGAACATCAGGGCTATGTGTATCGTAAGAATAAATACCTGATTGTGCAATTTCTCTTGTTTCAAGGCCTATTCTAATATAATTATTAGTCTCGGCAGAATAAAAAGCAAATACATTTTCTTCCTCTTCGAATTTATGTATTAAAAATTGCTGGTGAGTATTTTCTGGTTTAAACAACGAACCGAACTCCATTAACCTTATTTCGTCTGCCCCGGCAGCCGATGGTTTAAGGACAATCCTATTGTCATATTCACCATTGGCATTAACCGGTTGTATATAGTAATGCATATTTTCAGCAAAGTATAATTCTCGTACTTTATAAGCTAAATTGCTTGCATTGATATTAATTATATTATCACCATCTTCAAAGGATCTTTTGCTGTACTCTACAGAGATAATTTCATTCTCTAAATCATCAAGTATCTTAATATCCAATCCAACACCCTCCCTAAGCTCTGCCTCAGCACTTTCGGATAAATCTTCGACAGGAATCTTAAGTTGTGCAATATTGGTGAAAGGATGCACATCTAATTCCTGATCATAATTGTCTTCTGTAGCGGTTGTGGTGAGAATAACTTTTTTAGGAGTATAACCTTTTTTCTCCAAGTCTCTGATGTTGATGATTAAACCTAAATCTCCTTCATAGGCAACTACATCATCAGTAGAAATACCATCTAAAGTTTCTGGTTCGTCAATAACCGGATCCGGAGTCTCTTTACTACACCCTAGTGCTATTAACAGAATAGAAAATAGCATTACCCATTTTAATTCTTTATAATTTGTTTTCATAATCAGATAGTTTTTATTTTAATTCATTGAATGGAATGTGCATGATGATTGTATTTAGCTAAGTGTCAATTACCATAGATGCTTCTTCATGCATTCTGATTACTGATGATTATTTATAAAGTCTTTTACCCATCCACATACGCGGTGGTTCTTATTGAGAGAAATGTGGTCAATCCATTCAAATGTATTCACCCTATGAACGTTTTCATCGCCATAAAAACGAGCCGATGATTTTGGCACCATGCCATCGTTGGGTTTGCTTAGGGCTTCGTATCCTAACTTTATGTTACGAGGAGGCTCTGGGTAGTGCCATTCCCACCCAGGAATTACACAGTGACCTAAAGCTTCTGCCTTACAATCAAAGTATCGGCCAACCCTCCCATTGATCAACGTGTATTTTGAGCGTTGGGTTTGTTCGTAAGTATGAGAATTCAACTCATCAATGAAATCAGAACCCGGGGCAAGGTCATGAACACCTGTTACATCTGCCCAGCTGAATATGTAAGCAAGATCAGCCAAGCCCGACCCTAAATGGGGTGTGCCAAGGGTTACCAACCTGTGAAAATCGCCTCCTTTTGCTATGTACCACCGAGACACTAACCCTCCCATTGAATGAGCAATGATAATGGGAGCATCAGAAATACCATTAATTGCCTGCAACTTGCTTATGGTGTCAAGCATTTGTTCTCCATTTATGTTAATATTTAACCACCATTTATACTCGTAAGCCCACACATTATTGGTCTCATCAATACTATGATCATCCAAATATTCAATCATTTCGTTCCAGGTATTGGCATTATCGTTCATACCATGAACAAGTATTATGCTCCGGCCTCTGCCAACCTCACCTAGCTTCAAATCGAGTTTGTAGGTATTGGAGAATGAAGCTGTAACCGGCTGGATTGAATCGGTATGGTGAAGTGTCCCAAAGTACCTGTCGTTGTTAAGGCCATCTATGGATATATTCAGATCTCGGTTCTGACTCACAATGCCGCTGAGGCTAATTGTAGCGTTTTGGTTCGTTCCGCTGAGGCTTAGCATTGTAGTGTCTAATGTTCCCGAAAGCGAGAGGGTGGGCTCTGTAGTCAGCTCCGCTGGGGGTGTAAGCAAAGCGGTTAGTTCATTTCCGTTTTGGTTGAAAACGATTGTCCATGAAGGTTGACCTAATGACAAAGTATCCTCCTCTTCTTCAGTCCCTAGGTATCCGTACCATTCCCCATCAATGCTAGCAACCTCAACTGGTGGGTTGTCAACCGATTTATCGCATCCATTCAATGCCGATAGGCCCAAAAGTATAAATGCAAATATTCCAAAAATCAATACCTTTTTCATGATAATGTTCATTTTATTAGGATTTAAGATTAGGTATAACTATACGCTCATTCGTGTTCACTATTGCAAAAGCGAGACAAATGTAAAATGAATAATACCGTTTTTTAAAAAAATAAGTAGGACAAATGGTAGGACAAATCAGGAAATACTCTTCAGGTAGCCGCATATATCGGCTTTGGGATCGAGGTTAAGCTTATGGCGCAATCTCTGGCGGCCCTTGCTGATGGCCGATTCAGATACAGATAGTATGCCCGCAATTTCAATACTAGTTAGATCTAAAAACAGCAATACCGACAGGCGAATCTCATTCTGTGTTAGGTCTGGGTGACGTTGCTTCAGCAGAGGGAGAAACTCTGGATAAACCTGCTGAAGGTCGAGCATTACTTTTTTCCAATTCTGTTCAGTGTCAATATTCGAGTTGATATTGCTTACAATCTCTTCGATACTCTTTCTGGCTACAACATCCAGCTTAACATTTTTAAGCACGTTGTTTTTTTCAACGTTGCCAGCCAAGAAGCGAACCACCTCCTGATTCTTGAGCTTTATCTCCAGGTTTTTCTTCTCAACCATTATCTGAAGATTCTTGTTCTCTGCTTTGTCGAGTTGGTGCTTCTGCGTAATATTTCGCTTCATCATCCACAGGTACAGCACGATAAACATAAAGGCTATGAGAATTAGCACAAAAAACAGGGTTAGGTAGAGTGTTCGCTGGTTTTGGCTCTTAATAACCTGTTTGCCATGAGCTATTTCAGTCTCCTTGAGCTCGAGGCTGTAGCGTGCCGACATTTCGGCAATGCGGGAATCCATTTGCGACTGCACCACTAATATTTCGATGAGCCGACCTACCGAAAGGAATTCGTAAGCCACTTCATGCTCGCCCAGCAGCGCATGAACCTTGGCCAGCTGAAGGTAAACCCTTAAAAACATATCCTCGTTCCGCTCAATCTCAAGCAGCGTAAGCGCCTGGTAGCAGGGGGTAAGGGCCATTCGGCTTTTTCCTTGTCTCAGATAAATATCGCTCAGTACAATCGAAGAATTGACGGCATTCCTCATATCTTCTGATGCAATAAAATTGTTGAGTGCTTTGAGGCCAAACTCTTGGGCTAAGTTGAGATTGTAATTGTTGAGCCGATACAGCGAGGCTAACTCATTTTGCGATGTGGCCATTATACGTGTGAAGCCATAAGTAGATGCTATGCTTATGGTTGTCTCGGAGTATTTCTTGATGGAATCAACCCGTTGCTGAAACGTTAAGCCCGGTATGGCATCGTATAGGGCTGCCATTCGGTTGTTGGCGTACGCCTGATACAAAGGTAAAGTGGTGGGTTTTTGTATTATTAGCCTTATGAGCTCAATGGCCTTAGTAAACTCACGATTTATTCTATATGTTTCAACAATTCTTAGGTTGATGTCGTCAGCAAGGGAATCGGGAATGGTTTTGCCGTATTTCTCCATGAAGTCGAGCAGCAACAGCATTCCCTCACTATTTTGCCCCTGGGCAATTAGGTTGTACCCTTTTTGGTAAGCGTTTAGCGAGTCGTATGGTATTGTATCGACAAGGCTTTTCTCTACGCTATTGGCAATTGAATCCTTAGTAAGCTCCTTGTATATCTTTAGCTTTAAGTAGTTGGTCCATGCCTGCTGGGTTGGGGTTAGCTTGAAGTCCTGTTCGAGCCGATTTACACATCCCCGGGCGATGTTTACATCAAAGCGCACCTGATCAATGCCCCTTTTAAGTAAAGAGTCGGCAACTTGACTATTCTGCGCGGATACACTAAAATGATAGGGCAAAAAAATCACGTAAAGCAAACTATAAATCAATCTTCTTAAAGATCTCATTAGTATTTTTTTCGAAAATAAGTAATTCTTCTTTACGAAGTTAAAAAACTGGTACTACTACTAATTTTGTGGAAGAAACAACCTTTATGCTATATATCTGTCTTGTAATTTGATGTTTACACAAAACAATGAGGTTTCACAAGCGATGTGCTCCTAATATTTTGATTTTATGAATGTTACTGGCATTCAAATCTAATCATTCCACTGAAATCGTAGTAGAACAGAAAAAACTACCCTGAAAAAAGTGCACAAATATATTACTGCTATCCATATAATCAACTGCGATTATGCTCATCTATCAACTAATAATTTAGAACTAAAGATAGCCTCACCGTATATGAATTGCAACAAAACCACTTATAAAAACCTATATATCCGTATTTTCCCAAAACTAAAAAAGCAAAAGAACAGCACATAATACTCCTTAAGAAAAATAGGTTCTTCCTATTTTCCCAGGTTCGTCTCCATGCTATACTTAACCCCTCGCTGCTCTAGATAATCCATTATATACTCAAAACAACCCGGTGCTTCTCCCACCATCTCGGGGGCGAAAACGCCATGCTTACTGAACCCGCCAGAGGCCAAAAGATTTACCCCCGCCGTTGCTGTATATCCGGTAGTGCGAGCCATAGACCACTGCTGAGTTGCAGGGTCGTACTCATCGTAAAGGTTGTAGGTTACCTCTTTGGGTGATCCCTTTTCAAACCCTTTAATTACTACCTGCATCACGGTTATCTCTGGCTCATTGGGCTGGAGCTTCCACTCATCGAAAAGTATTTTGGAAGTTAACGCCATGGGCAACACGTCAACCCCATTCACTTTTACGGGTTTGTTAGAGAAGAACCCCGATGCGCTCAGCGTTTTAATTATATCGATATGCCCAGGGTAACGCAAGGTTTTCTCCTTCATATTGGGGATGTGCGCCATGGTTTTAAGCAGCGAGCGCAAGCCATCGGTATTAAAACCCTCCAGATCGCCCACAGTAGGGAAGCGGTACATCTCCACTTCGCTCATGGCGGGCTTGGTAACCACCTTGCCATTCTCCATACATCGTGCTGGCCGGGTGTACTCCTCCAGCACATCAACGGGCGAAAAGGGTGCTTTGTACTGGTACGGATAGTTTCTAATCTTGGGTAGACCACCAACCATGTAGAAAAAATCGGTTACCTCCATCTGCCGATTGTGATAGCCCAAAATAATGTTGGGCATTCCGGGAGCAACACCAAAATCGGCAAGAACAGTAACGCCAGCATCCTTGGCTAGCCGATCAAGCTCCATGAAATCCTCAGGCATAAAGGAGATATCAACCACCGATTTTTTGGCCTCGATACAAGACTTAACCGTACTATACCCCATGAACCCAGGCACGGCACACACCACCAAATCGAAATCTTTAACAA